>DEIT01000218.1 GCA_002352635.1 Hyphomicrobiaceae bacterium UBA2767
GCCAGATCGTCCAGCTCCGAGATGCAGGCCTCAAGCAACTCCTGGTCGCGAATGATGCCGGCCTTGTCCCACATGAGATCGACGAGCGTTTCCCGGATTGCATTGAGATCCCCTGGCGTACCGGCAAAAGGTTTGAGGCAGCGCCCAACATGATCCTCAAGAACCGATGCGTCCGGCTCACGCCAGCCAGCGCCTTTGGCAATTGCCTCCGCCATGGACTTGCCCGCAACACCTCCGAACACGGTTGAGTTGGCAACCCCGTTTCCGCCGAGGCGGTTCGCACCGTGAACGCCACCTGAGTCCTCACCGGCCACATAAAGGCCTTCGAGCGCAGACGAGCAGTCGGTCTCGAATTCAATGCCACCCATCATGTAATGGGCCGTTGGCAGCACCTCCACGTCGCCGCCAGCAAGATCGAACCCACAGTCAGCGCAGCGCTTTACCATGCCCTTGAACTGCTTCGCGACCTTCTCTGGTCCCAGATGCTCCATGCGGATATAGATGCCACCATTCGGCGTACCGCGCCCGGCGCGCACCTCTTCATACATGGCGCGAGAGACGATATCGCGTGTCGCGCGCTCGCCGTGAGAGTGATAGTCGAACATGAAACGTTCGCGCGCACCATTGAGCAGATAGCCTCCAGCGCCGCGCAAACCTTCCTCCAGAATGGTGCCGGTCATGCGGGTGTCGTTTCCGGCAAGGATGCCGGTCGGGTGGAACTGCACCATTTCCATGTCGCGCAAGGCAAGTCCGGCCCGGAGCCCCATAGCCATTCCGTCACATGTCTTGTCTCCGGACGGCGTGTGATAGCGATACATGGTCGGACCACCGCCCGCGCCAAGCAGCACGGTCTTGGCCTGCACGAAGCGGAAATGCCCTTGCCGGATATCGATGAACAGAACACCGGCAATTCCCGAACCATCCTTGGTCGGAATGAGAGCGACGGCGCGGTGCTCCTCCAACCGATGAACATCAAGCGCCCAAACCTGCTCCGACAGCCGGTTGATGATCTCGATACCGGTCAAATCGCCTTTGTGAACCGTGCGGTCGAAGCTTTGCCCTGCGAAGGCTTTCTGGTGCAGCGTCCCGTCGGGGTTGCGATCGAAATAACAACCATACTCGTTCTCAAGCTCATGAATGCACTTGACCGCGCCATTCACCAGCGCCCAGGCAAGGTCCTGATGCGGGAGCCACTTGCCGCCAACGATGGTGTCCATGAAATGGCGTTCGATGGAGTCGCCTGCTGCAACAGCAACATTGTACCCGCCCTGCACCATGCGCGTGCAGCCAGATTTTCCAACGAGACCCTTTACGGCCAAGGTGATATCCAAATCAGGACTGGCCTTGGCTGCATGGAGCGCGGCGAACAAGCCCGCACCACCTGAGCCAATTATGAGGATATCCGTCTTCAGCGTTTCAATCATCTAGAACGCCCTCAACAGGAACAGCAGGCCTGCACCGACACCGAATGCAAATGCGCTTGCAATCCAGATGGACTGCGCGCGCGTGAGGCCGAAAAATTCGACCGCCAGCAACCGCAGTCCTCCGGCGAAATGAACGGCAAGGGCCGCAACCAGAAAGGCTTCGCTCAGCTTGACCATCGGATTGTTGGACCAGGCGATGAAGCCGTCAAATGCCTCTCTTTCGAAGGCGAGCCCGAGCGAGAGAAAATGCAACGGTAGAAAGATCGCAAGCGCCAGTCCCGACAGCCGGTGAACCATCGCTGCCACAAAACCCCAATGCGCCCTGCTTGCGCGTGTCAGTCCTGCCGCGCTCATATCCCATACACTCCAAAAACAGCCCGCATGCCCAGCGACAGGAGCAACAGAATGAAGAGGTGACCGGCAATAGTGGCGGAACGATTGCCCAGACCAAACCATTCCCGGGAAATGGTCTGCATTCCAATTCCCGCGTGGATCGCCGCGGCAAAGACAAAGAGGCTGTAGAAAGCCGCCCACGCTATGTTGCCACGCGTCCGCCCAAGAATTTCCCCACCTGTCAGGCCGCCCTGTACGGCCATCACAATGACGACCAGGTGGATAATCACCAACGGCACCATCACCATGGCGGTGCCGCGTTGGAGGAGATAAAGCCGTGGGCTCATTCTGAAAGCTCCCCCTTGAGGCTTGCCTTCAGTGTTGCGCGCTTTAGCCCGGCTATGGAAAAGGTCGGGTTGAGCGAAACAGGGCAATGCTCCGCGCAGGATTGATGGGTATGACATGTGTGGCATCCCGCGCCCGACGACACGGCCTTGAGGATGCCGTTGCGATCGCCGTCGCGCACGTCGTTGTAGCCAGCCCAAGCGCGGTTGAGCGCAGCAGGTCCGAGATAGTCATCGCGCCAGGAGACGACATCGCAGGCCGAGTAGCACACACCACAATTGATGCATTCAATGGCAGCATTCGCGTCCGCCCGCTGTTTTTCCTCCGGCGGCACCTGTGCAAATCTGTCCTTCGGACCGTCGCCCGGCACAAAGCGGCCGCGCGCAGCCTGCCATTTCTCAAAGAATGGCGTCATGTCCGTTACAAGGTCGCGGATAAGCGGCAAGTTTTGCAATGGTGCCAGCTTCAATTCGCCGTTCTTCGCGACGCGCGACACATGCGTCCGGCAGGTCCAGCGGGGGCGGCCATTCACGGTCATGGCGCAGGACCCACACACTCCGACACGGCAGGCAAATCGATAGGCAAGTGCTGCATCCAGGTTGCGCTGGATATAGGTCACAACATCAAGCACGGTCTGGTTTTCCTGGGCAGGAACCTCGAAGGATTCGTATGCCCCGTCCGTGCCTCCACGCCAAACCTCGACCTGCAAAGTCTTTTCCGCAGCTGCACTCATGACGCAGCCTCGATCCCGCTTCCGGCCAGCGTGATATCGAGCTTCACAGCGTCGCCGCGATAATTCACCGTGCCCACATAGATGGCCTTGCCCGACTTGTCCTGGACGACACGACGCAGGATTCCAATGGGCGAACCGATCGGGACACCGAGCCCCTCCGCCACCTGTTTGTCAGCTGTGCCGATGGTGAGCGTCTGACGGATGTCGGCGATCTCCACGCCGCGCATGCTGTCAATGACCGGAATAATCATTTCCTTGTCGAAACGTCTCGGCGCGCGTTTGTAAACTTTTGCGTCGAGATACATATCGACAACAGCATAGGCGCCCTCTCCGCGTCCATGAATCCGGCGCATATGGCGATATGACGGCGCACTCTCGCCGTCGCCCGGATCGAGGTGAGGCAAACTTTCCGCAGCATCAACGTCGATAATTCTGGACCAGGTCCCCTCGAGCGAGTGGATGAGTTCGTCGCGGCTGGTCTCCAGTTTGAACCATTCCGGTCCCGCACTTTCGCTTACGAACGTGCCGCGCCCGCGTTTGCGCCAGATCATCCCTTCCGCTTCCAACAGCGAAAGCGCCTGGCGCAGTGTCACCCGAGCAACCTGAAATTCACGCTCCAGCTCATCAAGTGTTGGCAGTTGATCGCCTGCCGCCCACTGGGCTGAACGGATCCGCTGGCGCAGCACATTCGCCACTTGCGCATAGAGCGTGCCGTGTTTTTCCGAAAAGGTCGGACGTCCATCGGTGCTGATTTTTGTGGCAACTTCGAGGGACATGAGCACTGGACAAAGCGTGAGAAAGTTCTAAAAGTACTAAAAATAGTATCTTAGGTCTTTTCATTAAGCAAGGGGGATAAACCGGTGGGCAAGGAAGTGGCAAGTGTCGCGGTCCGCATGGCGGAAACCATGCATGCCTATGGCGTTCGTTTCGCGTTTGGAATTCCCGGCAACGACGTGCTGGAACTGATCCGTGCCTGCGAGCAAACGGGCATCACGTTCGTTCTTGCAAAGAGTGAACCATCGGCAGGCTTTATGGCGGATGCCGTAGCCCAGCTGACGGGTGATCCGGCGGCCTGTATCTTTGCGCTCGGACCAGGCGTGGTCAATGGGGCCACAGGCGTAGCAACTGCGCTGATGGAACGCACGCCGGTGATCATTCTCGGCGGTGAAATGGCGTCGAACCGGCGCGGGCTCTATACCCATCAGGTGTTCGATCACGTGGCGCTGATGGCGCCGATCACCAAACTTGCAGCTGAACTAAACCCCGATAGGGCGGCACAACAGGTAGCCAAAGCGTTGGACGTCGCTATGTCGGAGCCGCGTGGTGCTGTGTTCCTCAATTGCCCGGCAGACGCAAGCCGCGCTGAGGCCACCGAAACAGCTGCGAGATCACCCGGCGTGCAACACCACGGCACAGCGAACGCAGCCGCGCTCGATGACGCACGCTCAAGCCTTCAAAAAGCCAAGAAACCCATCGCACTCATCGGTCTCGGCGCATTGCGTCCCGGCGTTGCAGGTCCTCTCAAGGCATTTCTCGAAGCCTGGGAAATTCCATTCCTCACCACGTTCAAGGCCAAGGGCGTTGTTTCCGAGCGCGACGATCTTTCTCTTGGGGCGCTGGGCCTCAGCCCCATTGCGGATGAACTCACCCAGGAACTGGTGCGGGAGGCCGATCACCTCACCCTCGTCGGCTTTGACCCGATTGAACTGCGCGATGCGTGGCTCGATGCATGGGCTCCGGAGACGCCCTGTGTGACCCTCGATTGGGCCGCGCAGACCAACCGGGTATTCCCCGCGGGCACCCAAATCCTCGGGGATCTCATTGCCAATCTTGGACTGCTCACGGAAAGGGCTGCCCCGATTGCGGCATGGCCTCAGGATCGGATCGACGTATTTCGCGCGGCCAGCCAAAAAATCGTCGAACCACGCGAACCCGATTCGGGGATCAGTCCAGCCGCTCTGTTCGCACAGGTGAACAAACTTCTCGACGACGCAACGATCCTCACCGCCGATGTGGGCGCCCATCGAATTCTCGCCTGCCATGCCTTTCATTGCACAATGCCAAACCAATTGCTGCAGACGAACGGGCTATGCTCGATGGGGTATGCAATTCCCGCAGCAGTCGGCGCAGCGCTTGTAGAGTCCGAAAAGCGAATAGTCGCGTTGGTGGGTGACGGCTCAACCTTGATGAGCCTGGGCGAACTCGCGGTTGTCGCTGAGCGTCAGCTCCCAATCACTGTTATCGTACTGAACGACGCAAGCCTTGCACTGATCGAGCTGAAACAATCGAAATTGCAGGTTGAAACGAACGCCGTCCGGTTCAAGAGCCCAAATTTCTGCGAGGTCGCGAAAGGCTTCGGCGTGGAGGCATTACGCGCTGGAAGCATCGCCGAATTCGAAGCCGCCTACGAAAAGTCTCGTAACGCCAAAGGCCCGTTCCTGATTGAGGCGATTTGCGATCCGCGCGAATATTGGGATCAGATGTAGGCATTTACGCAGTCGCGGCGAATACACGATGAGGGCACTCACGTGTCCTGGCCAACAATGATGATTGCGGAGATGGTTTGAGAAGGGGGATCCGACTGGGCCGTCGCCGGACCCTCCCCGCTCATTGCATCCGGCGCTATGCGCCAGCCGCGAAATCACATCGGCGAACGACTCAATGCAATCTATTGGTGTATCGATATACTAATACAATTATTGATAGAATATTAATGGCGCTTGCACCCGGACGAACCGGAGATGGAAGCCCTAGCGGATAAGCTGGTTGTCGGATCCGATGCGCACGAGCGGACTCAAGCTCCCATCCTTGAAGGTAAGCCGAACGGCGATGGAATTTGCTGTCTTGAGCGGTAGGGAAATATAGACCTTGTCAGTTGTGATCTCGTTCGGCTTTTTCAGATCACAAGGTTGCAGTTTCCATTCTTTATCCAGGGAATCGTTGTTGAGACTGTACTGAGCCCTGGCTATACCGCAGCGATACACTTCCAGATGCGTGAAATAGATCAGCTGCCGGCCATTGTAGTCGCGGAAATAGGCCCAGCTGCCACGCGTCAGATCAAGCAGCTTTGCCTCTTGCCCCACCAAACCCTGCGCCACAATCGGGCTGGAGAATAAACTCGCCACGACGAAGATCACGGCCAGCTGCAGATGTTGGATTGCACGCATTTCTGATTTCGCCCTTTTTTTGACTCGCAGTGAGGGCAAAAAACCTAGACCAGTCATTCCGGGCGCGCCAGCGAAACGCTCTTTTAACGTCAAGCGGCGATGCTTGGGTGGAGTCTTTGTAGGATTCGCGTATCGAGGCCGCCGACAAGTGAGTGTTCGAATTCTAAAAGTTGCGTTTGCGGTGCTGGCGCTCACCGGCTGCGCCGAAGCGCCATCGAGCAAGTTTGCGCCAACAGCACAGTTGGAGCTCTCCCGCGTCACACTTGAACCTGAAACCGCGCGGGTGATGATAAACAGGTATCGCTCAACGCGCGGCCTCAGGCCTTTGACCATGGAGACCAAACTGACGGCTGCAGCCGAACGCCACTCAACCGATCTGGCGCGCGCCGACCGGATATCGCATACCGGCACAGATGGCTCGAACCCGTGGCATCGCGTAAAGCTCTCCGGCTACCGCCCTCTGCTTGCTGCGGAGAATGTTGGCGCCGGGCAACGTTCTTTCGAAGAGGTCTTGCAAGGTTGGAAAGAAAGCCCCGGTCATGACAAGAACCTGCTTCTCGCTGACGCCACCCATATGGGGATAGCGCTCAAGACCAATCCCGACAGCAGTTATCAAACATTCTGGACGTTGGTGCTGGGCAAACCCGCCCGAAAGGTCAGATAAAGCAGGTGAGTTTGACCCGCTTGTGTGCGGCATACGCCATGGAGAATGCTCCAAGCGCCATGGATATTGCCGTCGCTGCGGCGGCACCCATCAACCCATAAGCCGGGATGAGCGCAAAATTTAGCGCAAGATTAAGCCCGGCCATCGCAAACAGAATAGCGGCACAAATTTTCTGCTCACCAAGCATGTTGAGCACGATTTCGACCGGTCCTGTAGCGGCGCGCAATACAAGGCCGATACCAAGCACAAACATAGCCGGATAGCCCATAGTGAACTCGCTTCCGAACAGCCAAAGCAGGGGTTTGCCGAGAAGCAGCAATACTATTGCTCCGCCAAGCGATGGCCAGAAGGTCCATTTGACCGCATCTCGAACTGCGCGCTGCAGCTTGGTCTTTTCACCAAGAGCATTGTGAGCGGAGAACCGGTTGGCCGTAGCTGCACCGACGGCAAAATGAACGAAGGCAACGAGGCTGATGGTCTTCAGGGCGGCGAAGTAGACGGCGACATCGGATGGGCTCACGTAAAGGGAGAGCACCAGAATGTCGGTATTCTGCAGGAGCAATTCAAACCCGTGGAACAGCAGCAGCGGCAACGCCGTACTCATCCAGAGTTTCGTATCATAGTCACACTTTCCCGTGCCGATATCGGTGTTAAAGCGTTTGCGAAGTTGCAGACCCTGTACGATCGCCGAGGCCCAACTCGCGAAAATTGCAGCGCCAGCAGCACTCACGGCCGACATCTCAATTCCACTGACATAAATGCCCAACATGGCCAGGAGCAGAAGAAGTGGACGGAGGATGTAAGGCGGCACGAGCGCCACGTCCATCCAGCCGCAGCCGCGTGCGATGCCGTCCTGGACATCAACAAGCGTGTACATTGGCAGGCAGAAAAGAATGAGAAATGCTGGCAGCACATAGTAGGTGGCGACCCTATCTCCAAGCACGTAAAGACCTACCAAGCCTGCCAGCGCCAGGAGCGTGCTTGCAAATACGGCGATTACGCGCGACCGGTTGAGCAATCCGCGCAGGAGTTCGTGACGCCCGGTTTCCCTGTATTCCGCGACATACCGCATGGCGGCGGCAGAGAGGCCAAGTGTCGTCAGTCCACCGAGTATCAGAACCCATACCCAGACGAATACGAAGACGCCGTATTCGAAGCTGCCCATCCAGCGCGCAAGCAGCACTTGCGACAAATACGCGATCGCCGCGCTGCCAATTCGAATGGAAAAGGCCAGGATTGCCGCACGCCCGGTTTGCGCACTGCCCTCGTTCCCGAGCAGGGGCGCGAGCACTTTTCTGAGTGCAACGGGTAGCGCCTGTAGGCGCGCCGGGGTTGTTCCCGGGACTGCTTCACCGATCGACATGCTCAATCTCCGATCCTGAAGCGCAAATCTTAGTGAGTGCCCACTTAAGAAAGCGTTCGCGAAGAGGTTATGGCGCCAGTTGCGCCTGAACCTCCTGCCACACATTTGCCCGGACGTGATCGCCAACCACCTCATGCTCATGTGTGAAGTGTTGGGCAATTTCGCCTGCTCGCGGACCATATCGGCGGGTCAGCACTGCCGCCATTGCGGCAATTTCATCAGTGGTGATTTGTTCGTCAGAGGGCAGCGTTTGCGGAGTAAAGTGTGCCAAATTGATCTCCCGGAGTGACCTGTACCCCTGACAGAGCAAGAGTTGAGCCACGTCCAGACAGGCGAACGAATCTACCTTGCGAACCGGTGAATTTCAGCGATTTTCGGGAACTCTCCACCAACGCCAGGCGGAATCTACTTCTTCTTTTTCTTCCTCACGGTGCGCCGGCGTTTTTTCCGGACTTTGCGTCGTTTTGAACACACTACGGATCGCAAATTCGGTGCGCCTTCCGTGAGGGATGCCTGAATGGCTAATTTGTCGATATTCTTGCCGAACATCGAGCGCCAACTGTAACGGCTGAACCCGTGGTCGAGCAGGCTCGCAGCCCGGGCGTTGCGTTCACCGCCGCTTCTCCCACCCAGGACAACGGCGACCAACTTGCGTCCGTCCCGGGTCGCGCTCGCAACCAGATTGTACCCTGAAGCACAGACAAAACCTGTTTTCATTCCATCTGCGCCGTCGAATGTCCTGAGCAAGGCGTTGTAGTTGCGCATCCGACGTTTGCCAATTTTTACATAGGTAACGGCAAAGTAGTGGGCGTATTCCGGATATTGCTGGATGAGCCCGCGGGCGAGATACCCCATGTCGCGCGCCGTCGTAATCTGCCGGTCATCGGGAAGACCGTTAGGATTGACGAAGCGCGTGCGCCGCATACCCAGGAGCTTCGCGGCCTTGTTCATGCGTATTATGAATGCAGGTTCGGAACCAGCGACGGCCTCTGCCAACATAACCGCGACATCGTTTGCCGATTTGACCAGCAATGCCCTTATTGCCAGATCGACGCTCATGCTTGCGCCAACGGGCAGGCCGATCTTGCTCGGCGCCTGGGAGTTAGCGTTTTTGGAAACGGGAATTTTAGTCTTTAGCGTGAGTTTTTTTGCGCGAAGGGCTTCAAAGGTGAGGTAGGCGGTCATAAGTTTGGTGAGCGAAGCCGGATGCCAAAGCGCATCCATGTCCTCCTGATAGAGGATCGTACCCTTGTAGGGATCAAAAACCAGCGCGGGGCCTGCGATAACACGCGAAGAACCCAGCAACGCCAATATGAGCACCGTCGCCGCCACCGCCCGTACAAACATCAAATGCTCCTCCCTGCACTCTCGCATCGTGCAAGCATACGATTGGTCCTACTTGACCCAGCCCCATCGCAGGATGGTGCCCCAGGCCTGACTCGAACAGGCACGCCCTTGCAGGCAATAGATTTTGAGTCTACCGCGTCTACCAATTCCGCCACTGGGGCCACGCTCGGCGATGATAGCGATGCGAACTCCACGGTCAACATAAGCATTGCAGCGCTATCGGAACGTTCCCATTGCGTGTCAGCAACGCCCTAACATGCAGTTGTGCCACGCACAACCCGGTCATGTCGGTGCGCGTCTAATCCCATGGACAAATGAGATTTACGCCGGTAAGCAGACGCGATGTTAAGGCGACTTTACGACTATATGATCGCTCTCGCGGGGCACCCCAAGGCACCTTGGGTCCTCGCGGGCGTTTCATTTGCGGAAAGTTCCGTATTTCCCATTCCGCCTGATGCGATGCTGATTCCCATGGTGCTCGCGGAGCGGGCCAAGGCTTGGTTCTTCGCTACCGTCGCAACGGTCAGTTCGGTTCTTGGTGGTATCGCCGGATACGCAATTGGCTATTTTCTCTTCGAACTGATCGGCAGGCAGATCCTCGCTTTTTATGGCTATGAGCAGGCCTTCGCCCAGTTTGCAGGCCGTTACAATGAATATGGCGCGTGGATCGTCTTTTTTGCCGGCCTGACCCCGTTTCCTTACAAGGTCATCACGATTGCGAGCGGTGCGACGCTTCTCAATTTCTGGGTGTTCATGATCGCCAGCGTCGCTGCACGGGGCCTGCGGTTTTTTGTCGTCTGCGCACTTCTTTACTGGTTCGGCCCGCCAATTCGCGCTTTCATCGAGCGGCGTCTCGGGCTGGTCACGACCTTGTTTCTTGTCAGCCTGTTCGCCGGTTTTGTAGCAATCAAGTATCTGAAGTAGGCGTTACCGGGTCAAAAAAACCATGGCTGATCATTTCACCAAAAACCTGTCTTTGCCTGTCGGCGCGGCGATCGTCTGCGTAGTGGCTCTCGCTGCAATCGTTTCCGCGCATGGGTTCGAACATATCGGCGGATACGCGCCCTGTCCGCTCTGTCTGATGCAACGCTATGCCTACTATGCCGGCATTCCGCTTGCCGCGCTGTCTTTCATCCTCGCGCGCGCCGAGCGTCACGGTCTGGCCGCGATTCTGCTGGCGCTGTGCGGTATCGGTTTTCTCGCGAATGCAGGGCTCGGCGTCTATCATTCCGGCATTGAATGGAAATGGTGGCCAGGCCCCGCGTCCTGCAGCGGCGGAGATCTTGCCCCCATATCCGGTAACTTGCTGGAGGCACTGGAAGGCGCCCGCGCCGTCGCCTGTGACGAAGCACCGTGGAGGTTTCTCGGCCTGTCATTCGCCGGATGGAACGTGCTCGTGTCGATCTGCATTGGGCTCACCGCGCTCTTGGCCATACGCGCCGCGGGACCAAACCGCCCCGCCTAGAATCCCGGCAGTACAAGAAGCTTGGGCTTCCTCGGCATCGTCGCTGGCGAGATCACCACTGTCTTGGATTTGCTCACCTCGATATCGTGCGTCTCGCGCAAACTTTCCTGGAACCCATCCAGAGAACCGAAAAAGTGCATCGGGATAACAAGGCGCGCCTGGAGTTCCTTCAGCACTTTGAGAATGCCGCCATGGTCGAGCGTGAACACACCATCGACCGCCACCATTACGACATCCAGCTGACCGATCTGTCCCAGCTGCTGGAGTGTCAATTCGTGATGCAAATGCCCGAGATGGCCGATGCATATGCCAGCCACTTCGAAAATAAAGACCGAATTGCCGAACTTTTCGGTCCCACCTTCAGACCAGGTGCGGATATTCGTCGGCACGTTGCGGATATAGACATCACCAACGGTGAGGTTGTGGTCTGCCCAGCCGCCCTTGGGATTCCAGCCTCGCAGCACATGCTTGATGGCCGGGTCGGGCGTGTCCGTATAGTGCGTGTCATGTGCGTGGTTCATGGTCACGACGTCGGGGACAGGGCCACGCCCGTGCCAGCCGGCATAGTCAGTGGCGATGCGCACGCCCTGCGGGCTCTCGACGATGAAGGTCGAATGTCCGACGAAAGTGATGCGCACCTCATTGGCGGCGAGTTCGGCGGTACGATAGGCAACCCGCATCACATTTGAGAGATTTTCCGCAACCGCCAGACATTTGCTTGTGATGGGGGCCGCTGTTGCCGAGCCAAGCCCTGCAAGAATAAAAAGACAGGCCAGGGCGGCCCTCGCCAGGAAGAAACGTGTAATGCGCATAGGTTCTGCTCCGGCCAGTTGGCTGACTAAAATCATACGTCACTAGGTAAATTCTGCCCAGCAGGCAGAAACGTTGCACCCGAGCGGAATGAAACGAAAATCTAACTGATTGTTATTTCTTGGCTTTCCTCCCGAACGCTGCTGGCATGCAGCTTGCCTTGCTTCAGGTGGGTGCGTATCGCCCGAGTCAGTAAAGAGTATGAGGGCATCATGCTGTATGGAATGAATGTGCTTGCCCTGACGGGACCGGGGAGTTTGAACCGGCCTGAAGGACTTCCAAACATCTCTCAAGTCGCCGAGAGGCGCGTCGACCATCTGGAGGCGCGCCTCGAGGCTGGGAAACTGGATACCGCAACGCTGGAGAAGCGCCTGGAAGCGCGCTTCGGTGAAGCGGCTCAAGGTATTGTCAGCGAAGACGGTTCAGTTGATTTCGATGCACTCGAAAAGCTCATCGTTCAATCCCGATCGGCCGAACTGCAGGAACGCATTAGCGCGCGTTTCGGCGACGCCGGCGATGACATCGTTGACGCCGATGGAGTGATTGATACCGAACGACTGAGGGAATTGTTTGCGGGTGAACGCGTGGACCGGATCAGCAATTGGCTGGAGCGGCAGGTTGGTGAAGATGCAGTCAAGCGCGTAATCGGTGAAGACGGCAAAATCGATTTCGACGCGTTGCGGAAACTCATTGCCGAAGCCCGCAGTGACAGATCTGAGAAACCACCCCTGGACAGGATTAGTGAGGTACGGCGCGGCGATCACGTTGGCCGCACAATCGAGCAACTCGGTCCACCAATCACATCCGATGACGACCCCGCCGACGAAACCAAGGGTATCTTTACGGAAAAGGGCAGCGTTGATACCGAGGCTTTGCGCAAGCACCTGACCGGTCACGAAGTTCGCTTGCAATCCGGCGAACTGGCGACCCCAATTCGCTACCCGGGACCTTTGACCACTTTCCCACCGCTTTTTGACCTCCGCGCCTAACCCGATCCAGGCCTCGCATGCGCGGAAACAGAGGGTCGGGGCACCGCCACTCCGGCCCTCAAACAATTCTCTGGTAGTTCCGGTCTAAAACTCGAAGCAAATAAGCGTATCGAATGCGCCGATGGCGGCATCAACGCCATTTTCTTTTTGCGACACGGAAACCTGATCTGCAAGGTCATCAAGTAAGGCAGAAAGCTTGTCGGGATCAGCGCAGCGAAGGCCAACCGCACCAATGAAAATTTCGCGGCCCTCACCGTCACAGGCAAGCGCACCGAAGCGTTTGCCATACGCATCACGGGAGAGGACGGTGAGCCGGAAACCGCTTTCGAGCATGATCTCCCGCTGATCGGACCCGGAACTTTCCGCGGAATGTCCAAGCAGGCCTGCGAGCAGGTCTGCATGCTCAACAGGTTGTGGATGAACGATGACGAGTTCGGTGAAACCGGTAACGCCATTGGCGTGGGTCTGCCACTCTTCACGCCAGAGCAGTTCCGGCGTCAGGTGCTCGCAAAAATAGAGCCGGCCGGCCGGGAAGGCATCGGCACTTGCCGTCACGGTACGAAAGCTCGCTTCTTGATGCGTCCCATCGCTCAGGATCAAGGGCCGCGCAAAGGCACGCGGCGGATCGCCCGCCATGTTGAATTTGTCGAGACGTTGGTACGCTTCATCCGCATTGCCGGTCTTGAACACCAGGCCGTTGAGGCCCGCAGGTGCTCCCGAGACGTCCGGGCGTTTGTCCCCTTCAGCTTCCGGGATTCCCAGAAGCTCAAGATAATCCTCCGAGAACATCATCAGGTGATTGATGGAGCCGAGTGAATGGCGTCCGCGTGGCGTGAGCGTGAAACCCAATCGCGTGAAAATATCTTCCGCCCGCTCCATGTCGAAGCGGGTGTTGATGACGATATGGTCGAGAACCCCAGGCAGTTTCATGAAAAAGCCCTCACAGCCAGAACAACAATCATTACCGCGCCTACAAGAAGTTTGCCAAGGGTTCCAAGAACACGACCAACGGCAGCACCCCAGCCGACACTGACGCTCTTTTCGCCGCCGCCATGCTTCCACATCTCGCCAAGATACGCCCCCGCGAAGGCACCGCCCGCGCCGCCGGCAAGCGCACCGAGCAGGGGTCCAATGATTGGAATTGGCAGCCCCATTACAGCACCGGCAACACTCCCTGTAACGGTTCCAACGACGGCAAGCGCAATCGCGCGACGACTTCCGCCTCGCTTTGCCGCACCTGCAGCCCCGGCAAAGAACTCAACCGCCTCACCGCCCGCTGCAAGCATGACCAGAAGTGCAACGGCCTGCCAGTTCAGACCTTGTGCCGCGTCCCCGCTCCCCTGAGCTGAGACAAACAGTGCGGCTAGGCCCACCACGAACCAGTTTCCCGGCAGCGTGAAAAAATTTGTGCTCCACGCGACGCACGCACCGAAGAGCAACACAATGACCCAGAGATAGTAGGAAAATTCAATTTCTGACATGAGGCGATAAGTAAGATCTGGATCAGTCGTTTACCAGCGTCAATTCGCAACCCTTCCACCCGATGCGTTGCATCACGGCGGTGTAGAAGAGATGAAAACCTAGAGATCCACCAAGACCCCTGACGGCCGTGTGGTTTTTGTTTATGATTGCAGGCTATTCTGCGGAGCAGGACGACGCCGTGGGGCCGAGGCTGTCGCCCAATGCACTGGTTGACACCGCAGCGTATGGGGCAAATCACATGTTTCGTTTCCTGGCAATGACCGCGCTTTGCGCCCTTCCGACACTCATATCCACTAACGCAAACGCTGACGTCCTCGCACATGTGGATCTTTCCGAACAACGGCTCCACCTCTATGTGGATGGCGAGAAGAAGGACACCTGGAAGATTTCTGGCGGCAAGAGGCCCGGCTGGACCCATACCGGAACCTTCCGGCCCTATTTCCTCAGCCGGCATCACCGCTCCCGCCTATTCCGAGGCGCGCCCATGCCCTACGCCGTCTTCTATGACAGCCACTGGGCCATTCACGGCACCAACGCCATTAAAAGGCTTGGTAAACCGGCCTCACACGGCTGCGTCCGCCTACATCCCAAGAACGCTGCCGTGCTGTTCAGGCTGGTCCAGAAGCAGGGTAAGAAAAACACGGTGATCTGGATTACCGAGTGAGGAACGGTGCGGCCTCAGAAGCAGATCTCCCGCTCTGGGCCGACCGCCATCACAACCCCACCCCGACTATGCTGCGGGCATGTGGAAACCGGGAGTTGAAAGCGAAAGCGCTATTTCTTCCGCGGTCATCTCTTCTTCGATAGCTTCAAAAAGCGGCGATGAAAGATAGCGTTCCCCTGTGTCGGGCAACATACACAGGATAACCGAGCCCGGCTCAGCCTTTTCAGCAATCTGCATCGCTATCGCAAACGTTGCCCCGCCCGAGACACCTGTAAGAATGCCCTCCTGCGCTGCAAGCTTGTTCGACCACTCAATTCCAACTGGCCCCGGCACCGGGATGAGCTCGTCATAGTAGCCCTTGTCGATTGCCTCTTGCAGCACAAGCGGAATGAAATCAGGTGTCCATCCCTGGATCGGGTGCGGCTCGAATGCGGAATGACTAACCGCCGGTGCACCGTCTTCGCCGCGTTGTTGTTTTTCGCCACTGCCTATGAGCTGCGCGTTGGCCGGCTCGCTAAGTATGATTTTGGTTTCGGGGCGTTCCTTGCGGAGCACGCGGGCAACACCGGCTATTGTGCCACCTGTGCCATAACCGGTGACCCAGTAGTCCAGTCGATCGCCTTTGAAGTCGGCCAGGATTTCCCGCGCCGTCGTATTTTCGTGGATCTTGGCGTTGTCTTCGGTTTCGAATTGGTGGGCAAGAAACCAGCCATTCGCCTCAGCCAGTTCCACGGCCTTTTGATACATGCCGAAGCCTTTTTCCGCCCGAGGGGTAAGGACGACCTTCGCACCAAGAAATCGCATCAGCCTGCGACGCTCTACAGAAAAACTATCAGCCATAGTAACGACGAGGGGATAGCCTTTCGCAGCACAGACCATCGCCAGACCGATACCCGTGTTGCCGCTGGTCGCTTCAACAACCGTCTGGCCGGGTTTGAGGTCGCCGCGCTTTTCCGCTTCCTCAATGATGCTGATCGCCAGCCGGTCTTTCACCGAGGCGGCTGGATTGAAAAACTCAGCCTTCACGTAGAGGCGCACGTTATCCGGCGCAAGATTGTTTACTCTGATACAGGGCGTATTGCCGATTGTGTCCACGACACTCTCATAAAGCCGGCCTTGTCCATTGGTTGTTCTCGAAGTCATAAAGTTTCTCCAATTCCCTTATTCGTCTGCCGGAGCGACTCGACCGCGACAAAACTAAATGAGCTTTTCCCGCGGAGGCTCCACACAATAATCTGGTGAGAGATAGTGGGTGTCAGGCCAAGCACAAGGGGAGCAACGGAGCGTATTGCCAAATCTGCGTTCGCTCCTCGCTATGCTGAAGTCATCAGGGCAATGCAAAATCAGCAACCTGAGGCAACCTGCACACCGGATCGCTGTGCCCGGAATCCAACAATCCTCACTCGGGAGACAGCGTGCGCCGGACGGCCTGCTGCCACCCGGCATATTTCCGTTCCCGCTCTTTGGAGCTCATCGCCGGCTTAAACCGCCGCTCAAACGACCATAGGTGCGCAAACTCATGCTGATCCGGATAGAAGCCCGCGTACATCCCGGCCAGATAGGCGGCGCCCAGCGCGGTCGTTTCGTGAACGCCTGGCCGGTCGACTGGAGCATCGAGAATGTCCGCAAGACGTTGCATCGTCCAGTCGGACGCGACCATGCCACCGTCCACACGCAACACCGTCTCACTGGCCTTGGCCCAGTCTCTCCGCATGGCTTCGAGCAAATCCCGCGTCTGGAAGCACACGCTCTCAAGTGCCGCACGGGCGAATTCCGCAGGCCCGGTTGCACGCGTCAGTCCGTAAATCGCGCCACGAGCATCCGCATCCCAATGCGGCGCTCCAAGGCCGGCGAATGCCGGGACGAGATAGACGTCATGATGTTCGTCGGCTTCGCCCGCCAGCGCATCGGACTGCTCAGCACTTTCAATGAGGCCCAATCCATCCCGCAGCCACTGCACGGCAGCCCCGGCGATAAAGATGGATCCCTCAAGGGCATAAACCGGCCTACCCTGGAGCTGATAGGCAATGGTTGTCAGCAGCCGGTTTTGAGACGTCACGGGCCGGTTACCTGTCACTAGCAGCGCGAAGCAGCCCGTACCATAGGTCGACTTCATCATGCCCGGCTCAAAGCAGGCCTGCCCAACCGTCGCCGCCTGCTGGTCGCCTGCAATGCCGGTGATGGGAACGGCTGCACCGAATATGTCTGGGTCCGTATGGCCGAAGTCGGCAGCGCAATCCTTGACCTCGGGCAGTATAGCGCCGGGCACACGAAACAGCCGCAACAAGTCCTCGTCCCAATGACCTTTTTTGATGTCATACAAAAGCGTCCGGCTGGCATTCGTTGCGTCAGTTGCGTGAACCCTTCCTCCGGTGAGCCGCCACAGCAGAAAGCTGTCTATGGTTCCGAAGGCGAGTCTTCCCTCCTCTGCCGCCTTGCGGGCACCATCCACATGGTCCAGCAGCCACGCAATCTTGGTCGCTGAGAAGTAGGGGTCGAGCAGCAGTCCGGTCTTGGCCGTCACCATCTCCTCATGACCTTGCGCTCTAAGAGCATCACACAGCTCCGCCGTGCGACGATCCTGCCAGACGATGGCGCGATGAATGGGCGTGCCGGTTTCCCGGTCCCACACAACGGTGGTTTCGCGCTGGTTTGTGATGCCGATGGCGGTGATATCTGATCCCTCAGCAACCACCTGCTCAAGCGCCGCTTTGCAAGTCCGGACACAGCTTTGCCAGATATCCTCCGGGTCATGCTCGACCCAGCCAGAGCGGGGAAAGTGTTGCTCAAATTCCTCCTGAGACTGGGAAGCGACGTCCAGCTTCTCAGTAAACAGGATCGCGCGGCTGGACGTCGTCCCCTGATCTATCGCGATCACATATTTCGCCATTACCCGCACTCCGGCTCAAAGTCGCGCAAGTCCCGGGCCAGGAATACCTTGTCCGGCCATTTGGGTCCGTCTTCCTCATATGGATCGCGGGGGAGAAACCCAAGGCCGCGATAGAGCGCGACTGCCTCATGTTGCAGAGGTCCGGTGTCGAGGCGCATTGCGGCAAAGCCCCGTGCCTTGGCGGCTGTGAGCACGGCAATGCACAGCGCCCTGCCGATGCTGTGGCGGCGCGTTGCGGGATCAACAAACATACGTTTCATTTCGCACATCTTATCGTCTATGGGCGTGAGCATGACGCAACCAGCAGGCTCGTCATCCTTTCGCGCCAGAAAAATGACGCCACGGGGCGGGGCGTGAAGTTCCGAGAGACGCCCAAGCGTTTTTTCGAATACAGCTTCGCCATATTGCTGCTCGATCCGCTCGATCTGTTGTCCATAGCGCTCATATTGCCCATGGCGAAAGGCGCGGCACAGATCGCGCACGGTCTCAAGGTCTGCGCCGCCGGTAACTTCGGTGATGGTGACTTGCGACATGGGTGCCGCTTTCCTTTTTACGACGGGTGGACCAACCATGAGGCGTGCATGGCGCGGCCGCCGCTAGTGCGCCTCATCCCAATTGTCTGCGGCTCGGGCATCGACCTTGAGCGGTACGTCGAGACGGACAGCAGGCGCGGGTGAGTTCTCCATAACGTCCGCGGCGACCTTCATGGTCTTGTCGCTCTCAGCCTCAGGTGCTTCAAAAATCAGCTCGTCATGCACCTGCAGCAGCATGCGCGCTGAAACGCCGGCCTGCTTCAAAGCGCCCTCCATGCGGACCATGGCGCGGCGGATGATATCTGCCGCCGACCCCTGGATCGGCGCATTGATTGCCGCTCGCTCCTTGAAAGAACGCACCTGCTGGTTCTTCGAGTTGATATCGGCGAAATGGATACGGCGCCCGAACAGGGTCTCGACATACCCTTGTTTGCGAGCGGTCTCTTTTGTGGCCTCCATATAGTCGCGGATACCGGGAAAGCGCTCGAAATAGGTCTTGATGTATTCTCCGGCTTCCGAACGGGAGATGCCGAGCTGGTTGGCCAGGCCGAAGGCGGAGATGCCGTAAATGATGCCGAAGTTGATCGCCTTGGCGCGGCGGCGGGTCTCGGACGGCATGTCCTTCACCGGCACGCCGAACATTTCGCTCGCCGTCATGGCGTGAATGTCGAGCCCGTCGTCAAACGCTTTTTTCAGGGTGGCAATATCGGCGATATGAGCGAGTACACGCAGCTCGATCTGGGAATAGTCGGCGGAGATCAGCTTGTTGCCCTTTTCCGCAACAAATGCTGTGCGAATCGAGCGCCCCTCGGGTGTGCGCACGGGAATATTCTGCAAATTTGGGTCCGTCGAGGCGAGCCGTCCGGTCGACGTGGCCGCCATGGCATAGGACGTGTGGATGCGGCCTGTCTCGGGGTCGATATGACCGGGGAGCGCATCGGTGTAGGTGCTCTTGAGTTTCGACAACTGCCGCCACTCAAGCATTTCCTGGACAAACGCGCGTGCCTCGTTGGGCAAATCCTCGTTTGCGACAAGGTCGTCGAGCAGCCCGGCGCGCGTTTCCCATTGGCCTGATTTCGTCTTCTTGCCGCCCGGCAGCTTCATTTGATCGAACAGAATCTCGCCGAGCTGCCGCGGGCTTGCGATATTGAATTCCGCGTTGGCCGCCTTGTGGATTGAATCTTCAAGGCCGCCGAGCTTCTGCGCGAAATCACCCGATAGGCGCGACAGCACCTGCCGCTCCACATGCACACCATTGCGTTCGATGCGAGCCAGCACCGGCGCCAATGGGCGTTCAAGCGTCTCATAGACGGATGTCATGCTTTCCGCCGCCAATCGCGGTTTGAGCAACAGCCACAGCCTGAGCGTGATGTCGGCGTCTTCTGCGGCGTATGCGCTCGCCTTGTCGATGGGGATTTGATCAAATGTGAGGGCAGACTTTCCGGTGCCGGCGATGTCCTTGAAGGCGATGCACACGTGTCCCAGATGCCGCAGCGCCAGCTCGTCCATGCCATGGCGCCCGCGCCCTGAATCGAGTGTGTAGGACAGCAGCATCGTGTCATCCAACGGTGCCAGATCGATCCCATGGTTGGCAAGCACGAGCATATCGTATTTCAAATTCTGCCCGATCTTGAGAACAGCCGCATCTTCCAGAAGAGGTTTCAGCGCAGCGATCGCATCGGCCATAGGAATTTGTTTCGCGTCACCGACACCCTCAAGATCGAGACCATCCCCTGCACCGTGCTGCAACGGCACGTAGCAGGCGCGTCCGGGTTCCGTCGCCATCGACACGCCGACGAGGCGTGCCTGCATTGCATCGAGGGAATCTGTCTCGGTATCGACTGCGACGAAGCCTTTGTCTCGCGCTTGCGCAACCCAAGCCTCAAGTGCGGGCAATTCCGTCACCGTCTCGTATTTCGAGCGGTCCACCGGGAGCCGGGCAACCTCATCCGCGCGATATGCCGCCAGCTTGGCAGGCGTCCCCTCCGCCACACTGGTCATGGAGCCATTGCCGCCTGGACTTGCGTCCGACGGCGTATCCTTGCTGGACTTGTCCGCCTTGCCTGGCATTGAGGATTTCACAGGCGGCTCGGCGTTGAGCGCTTCAGCCACACGGCGAGTGAGTGTGGTGAATTCCATGTCCACCATGAAACCCAGAATTTCGTCCGCCACCGGTTCGCGGATACCCGTTCCTTCGAGCGAAACCTCAACCGGCACATCCTGTTTGAGCGTCACCAGCTCTCGGCTCACCCGCGCCTGGTCCGCAAACTCAATGAGATTTTCCCGACGTTTTGGCTGCTTGATCTCCTCCGCACGCGCAAGCAGCGTATCGAGGTCGCCATATTCCTCAATGAGCTGGGCCGCCGTCTTGACGCCGATACCGGGGACACCGGGCACATTGTCGGTAGAGTCGCCCGCCAGCGCCTGTATTTCGATCACCTTTTCAGGTCCAAGCCCAAAGCGTTCCCGGACCTGTGCTTCGCCGATCTCCTTGTTCTTCATGGTGTCGACCATCATCACGCCCGGTCGGATGAGCTGCATCAGATCCTTGTCCGATGAGATGATGGTGACATCGCCTCCCGCTTCGACCACTTCCCGGGCGTAGGTGGCGATAAGGTCGTCCGCCTCATAGCCTTCCTGTTCGATGCAGGCGACATTGAAGGCCCGGGTGGCATCGCGGATGATGGAGAATTGCGGCACCAGATCTTCGGGCGCCGGCGGACGGTTGGCCTTGTATTGGGGATAGATATCGTTGCGGAATGAGCGCCCTGAATAATCGAAAATCACGGCAAGATGGGTCGGCTCGAACGCATCCGAGGTATCCTTCAACAGCTTCCACAGCATTTGGCAGAAGCCGTGCACGGCACCGACCGGCAATCCGTCGGAGGGGCGTGAAAGGGGGGGAAGCGCGTGATAGGCACGGAAGATATAACCCGAGCCATCAATCAGGAAGACGTGGTCGCCTTTTCCGACCGGACGCGACTCCGGAGACCCTGGATTTTTTTCGGTACTATTCATGGCTGCGCACTATAAGGCGCACCCACGATCAGGTCAGGCGAAAGTTGCCGCCATCCGTGCGCGCATCCACAGGTGTATCAGCCTCGTTCGAGCTTGCAGGGCTTGGCCGAAACAACGCACTGGATATGTTTGCTGTTTTTGTATGCCCGGCATCTCATCGACCGCCTCTTTGCCAGATGCCAGTTTCCTGATCCGGGATTATTTTCCTCCACTTCCTCCTGCCATTTGGTAATCGCGGCCAACTCCGCCATCGGGAGGTGTCGATCAGTCCAGCCAAAGGCCGCGAGGCGATCGCTCTGGCAGGTCATGCCGTCAGGCTGGCTCTCTATCACAAGGGCCTGCGTTGCCGCGATTCCGCCGACCATGACGGCGAAAAACAGGAACAGAATGTATGAGCGCTTCATGAGTGCCCTCAGGGTTCGGGGAAGGCCATTTGTAGGTCAAAGACCCTGAGATCGAGCAAAAATGCGATGCGCAATTCATTGAAAAATTTCAGAGAATTTGTAGAAAATTCTCCTTAATCCGCGCCGGAATTCGGCCAATTGCACCGGTTGCGACGATACAGTAAGGTCCCGCACATACGACGCACCCGTAGCTCAGCTGGATAGAGCGCTGCCCTCCGAAGGCAGAGGTC
>DEIT01000182.1:0-1064 GCA_002352635.1 Hyphomicrobiaceae bacterium UBA2767
GTCCGGGCTCGATGAATAACGGTGCTTCTTCGACGCCGGAAGATGTCTTGCCCTTGCTCGTTGAAATGAACAGACCCCATTCTCGCGCCTTGTCGAGAGAAAGGTCATAACCAATAGGCAGCGCATCCAGCTCCCATTCGGTTTTCGACATTTCAGCGCGCTCCAGGCCATCATTGGTAATGGCGATAGCCTCGACTCCGAATTCGGCGAAACGTCCAAGTTTTTTATTGAGATCGCCCAGATACTTCGAGCAGATCGGGCAGTGATAGCCACGATAGAAGACGATCATTGTGAAATTTTTCGGCGACTGCTCCGAGAGCGTCCAGGTTCCGCCACCAACGGTCGGGACACTGAGTTCGGGGACGGGTTGCCTGGGATAGAGAATTGAATGCGGGGCCATGACTGTCTCCTGAAAAACCGGTTGGGGAGTTGCTGCGATCAGTTCTACGGGCAAACGAGGCGGTCGCGAAGGTTGCTTATCGGCTAAACACTGTTGACCGGATTTGGGTGTGTGCTGATCGTCGCGTGGAAAAGGCTAACCGGCGGTCTGCTCGGCGATCTTGGCGTCGGCTTTGGCAGCGGCCTTCTGAACCGCCTTCTGCACCTTTTCGAAAGCGCGGACTTCGATTTGGCGGATGCGCTCCCGGCTCACACCAAATTCACCGGACAGATCCTCCAGCGTAATCGGGTCTTCGGAAAGCCGCCTGGCGAGGAAGATCCGCTTTTCGCGCTCGTTCAGATCCTTCATCGCGTTTTTCAGCAATTCGCGTCGGCGGTCCAACTCCTGGTTCTTCGCAAGGGAGGATTCCTGGTCTTCGGTATCGTCTACCAACCAGTCCTGCCACTCCCCGCTTTCGGAATCAGCGCGCACGGGCGCATTGAGCGAACTGTCACCCGACAGTCGGCGGTTCATGGAAACCACGTCTTCTTCCGGAACGCCGAGTCGCGTCGAAATCTTCTTCACATTGTCGGGATGCAGGTCGCCTTCTTCGAACGCCTTAAGCTGACCCTTGATCTTCCGCAGATTGAAGAACAGCTTTTTCTGGCTCGCCGTGGTGCCCATT
>DEIT01000182.1:1235-24734 GCA_002352635.1 Hyphomicrobiaceae bacterium UBA2767
CGGTCGTCATGCTCGCGCCAGCGTTTGGCGAGCATGTACTCCTCGTCCGGCTCCAGCATCGGGAACTTGCGGATTTCGTCGAGGTAGCGGGACAGTCCGCCCTGTCCGCTAACGGTGGGTAATGATTTTGTTGCCATTTCAATGATTTCCCCAGGGTAAGCACTACTCCATGCGGCACTCTCCCCCCGAGCTGGCCTAATATAGGCCATAGGCGGTTAAAAAAACACCCTATGGGTGCGATTTTTCAGATTTCTGACAAGCAGTTGACGATGCGTGACAGGTCTTTGGGTAATGGGCTCTCAAAGCGCAGAATTTCGCCGGAAATGGGGTGTTCAAAACCTAGAACACTTGCGTGGAGCGCCTGGCGGGGCAGCCTTTCGACTATTTTTCGCGCCTTTTCCGGCAATATCTGCGCCTTCGACTTGAAGCCTGCCCCATAAACCGGGTCACCTATCAAAGGATGGCCGATATGCGCCATATGCACCCGGATCTGATGGGTGCGACCCGTTTCAAGCCGGCATTTCACCCGCGCAGCGAACCGTTCTTCTCCCGGTCCGTAACGCTC
Source organism: Hyphomicrobiaceae bacterium UBA2767 (assembly GCA_002352635.1). GTDB lineage: Bacteria > Pseudomonadota > Alphaproteobacteria > Rhizobiales > Methyloligellaceae > UBA2767. The sequence continues at coordinate 1,801 of DEIT01000182.1, forward strand.
AACGACGGTATAGTGGGTCACGGCCTCTTTGCCGCTGTCAGAAACCACACTCATTTTCTGCCGGTTTTGCGGCTTGCGGGCGAGGGCTGCGTCGATTGAGCCCCTCGGCGGATGCGGCACACCCCAAACGACTGCCTCATAGCTGCGTTCAAGCGCGCCGGAGCGGCCATGATCGGCAAACTGTTTTGCAAGTTTCCGATGCGCCACATCACTCTTGGCAACCACCATGAGGCCGGTCGTTTCCTTGTCGATGCGATGAACAATACCGGGGCGTTTTACGCCGCCAATGCCGGACAGGCTGTCCCCGCAATGGGCGATGAGGGCATTCACCAACGTTCCCGTCCAGTTTCCCGCCGCCGGGTGCACCACGAGCCCCGCCGGCTTGTCGATAACGATAACCGCATCGTCTTCATAGACGACGTTGAGCGGGATTTCTTCACCCTTTGGAATGGCGGGTTCCGCTGGCGGCACATCGATGTCATATCGTTCGCCGCGTTTGACCCGCAAATTGGGCTCAACTATCGTGCGCCCGTCTTGCGCCGCATGGCCTGACTTGATCAGGTCTTTCAGGCGGGAGCGGCTCATGTCGGGCACATGATTGGCGAGAAAGCGGTCGAGACGTTCGCCTTCGTCGTCGGCGTCCGCCTCGATGCTGAAACGTGTCACACTGTCTGCGGCGGTTGCGTCGCTCATGGGCCTTGAGAAAGTTTGAACCATGGCAAAAACCGAAACGCCTTCAGACGTTCTGCCCGGCACGATCTTTACGGCTCGTCAGGTGAAAATCCTGACGGTCGCCGTTATCGTGATGGGCATCCTTCTCGTCGGAGGTTTTGCCTTCCTCATGACGGCCATTGTCTATCAGGCCTCGCAGCTGAGCGAAAGCGCCGCTCTTCCTGCGGCCACAAAGGGAAATGCCGCCCAGGCGGGTCTAACCGTGCCCGATGGTATGGTCATTTCCCACATGGCACTCGACGGCAATCGGCTGGCGGTGCATCTGTCGGGGCCGCGCGGCGCGGAAATCCATATCATCGATCTTGGCAGCGGCAAGGTCGTCACCCGTTTACCGGTAAAAAGCGAATAGGCTTGATCGGCGACGCACGCGCGAGCTATAGCAGATCTTCAGCTGCCGCTTGCGCCCCGTTCGTCTAGCGGTCTAGGACGCCGGCCTCTCACGCCGGAAACAGGGGTTCGATTCCCCTACGGGGTGCCAATCACCAGGGGCATTTGTGGATTTTCTCTGCTTCCCAGGCCGAAAAACCGGTTCTCCCTGAAGCTCTGTGTGCGCTAGGTAGATAGCGCCTGCAGGTTCCGGGTCGTTGAAGCCGGATATGGGATGACGGAAGCGAAGTCCATGACAGATGTGAGCGCCTCGGTGCCTGAGGGTATGGTTATCTATGCCGTCGGCGATATCCATGGGCAGTTACAGTTGCTCGACAATCTTCTGAAAAAAATCGTGGCGGACTCAGTGCTGCTGTCGAAAACGCATCAGCGCGTGCTGGTGTTCGTTGGCGACTATGGGGACCGGGGTCCCGACAGCGCGGGCGTAATCGAGCGACTGATATCAGACCTGCCATACGGTTTCGAAGCGCACTGCCTCATGGGCAACCACGAAGCAATCTTGCTGGATTTTCTCGACGATCCGACGCTTCTCGAGCACTGGCTCAGGAATGGCGCGCAGGCAACGCTTGCATCCTATGGGATCGACGCCCCCAACGACGATGCGCCGGTCGCTGAATTCATCCGATGTCGGGACCACTTTGTTGCAGCGCTTCCGCGAACCCATCTGGAGTTCCTGAAAACCTTGCCGCTTTCAGTATCGTTCGGTGACTATCATTTCGTCCATGCCGGAATTCGGCCCGGCGTGCCTGTGAACCGGCAAGAGCGCCACGACATGCTTTGGATTCGGGATGAATTTCTGGATAGCGATGAAGACCTGGGCTGCATCGTCGTACACGGCCACACGCCTGGCCCGGAACCGGTCGTGCGCTGCAACCGCATCGGCATCGATACAGGTGCCTGGGTAAATGGCCGACTGACGGCTGTAAGGTTGTTGGGGGATGAACGGTGGTTTCTGACGGCTGAAGAGGAAAGAGCTTAGGGTGTTCCTGCCTTAAGCGTCCTCTTTTTCCCGTTTCGGCCTGAGAGAGGCGAGCCGCGCCGATAAACTCTTGCGCGACTTGGCTGCACGTTTTGCTCTCGGTTCAGTCCCCTTAGTGGATGTTTTGCTCTGCGCGCGCTGATGGGAAGGCGCTGCTTCATCGGATGCTGCGGTCGCGTCGGCACCATCGTCTTTCTTGGTTTTTCTGGAGCGTGAAGGTGTCTTTGCAGCAGGCTTGCCGGACAGCATCTGATCCGCCAGCCGCTGCATTTCGATACGCAGCCCTTCCGCATCCGCCAAATCGGTTTCTTTCAGACGGGAAAATTCCTCGCGAAGGCGCGAAAGTTCAGACTGAAGTCTACCGTTTTCCTTTTTGAGCGCCATGGTCGCCTCATCTTCGCTTCCATCACCGCTCTTGCGCCAAAGCGCGAGACGGCCAAACATACCGCCTTCGAGCGCACCGCGCAGTTTCTCAACTTCCTGTTCCTGGCGGTGGATAACGCCTTGCGTGAATTCAAGCGCCTCAGTCTGGTTTTCGAACGCACGGCCGCGCTCGACAAGTTCCTGCTCGCGTGCAGCAATCAAATTATATGTCCTGTCTAGTTCGGCTTCGAGTTCGGGAACCCGTTTTTGTACCGTTTGCTCCAGGACATTGCTGGCCTGTCCACGCTCGGCAACTGCACGTTTCAGGTCTTCAATTTCCGCCTTGAGCTTGCCAATCTCGACATGGTGCTGGTTGCGCTCCATCAGGTGGCGTGCGGCGCGCGACTTTGCGCGGTCCAGCGCCAACTCAAGCCGTCGTATCTCAACTGCGTATTCTGCGCGCAACAAGTCTTTGTCGGCTTTGATGTCAGCGACGGAAATGGGCATCGTCGATTCCATCTTGCGTGTTGTCAGCCGGACGGCACGCCGCCATGCGGCAGGCGCGATCAGCAGTGCAAGAATGCTCGCGGCTGTGAAGCCAAGCGCAACAAGCATTATTGTTTCGATCATCCCGAACGAGACCCTTTGCGAAAGTGGATTTGCACTAGGAGAATGTGCCACCTGCGGCGGCAGATGGCCATACCCGCCGGACCTTAACCAGTCAATTGTGGTCTAAGTCTGCTCAGATCGAGTGAATTCGGGAGGCCTAAAAGGGGTTCCAGGTCGGCCTGCGGGTGTATTTTAGATACCCCACATTGGCGCCGAGGCGTAGCCCGACGCCGGAGCGGATAGGCGCCAGCGTCACATGGTCCCGTTTCTGGAAGGTAAGGCCGACACCGCCGATGAAATAGGCGGAGCCATCAACGCCGGCAAATCTGCCATATGCGTCGTCCAGGCTTTTCAGATTGTAAACCAGCACCAGGGTCTTGGAACCTTCGGCGCCAAAGTCATAGCCCAAGGATGGGCCTTGCCAGAATACCTTGTGATTGCCGGCGTCCTTTGTATGGAGCGTGCCCTCACCGTAGCGCAGGCCGACGACGGCTGCACCGCCTGCCTCTTCGCCCAGAATATATCCGTTGGGTCGACCGGACTTGGAAAAGGCATACTCGACAACCCGCGCGAGCCCCTTCGAAACACGGCCGAAGAATTGGTGGCCCGCGCCAAGGATCTCTTCAGACGAATAGGTACCCTCCTGATCCTGGGTTTGCGTAAACTGGCCGCCACTATCTGCCGCCGGTGGAGGGGCATAGGCTGACTGCTGCGGCCTGCCGGATTCCACGTAAGGCTGGCTGGCGGCTGCCGTTGGCCCCAATTGTGTGGGACCATCATTCGCCGATTGCGCGAATGCAGGGGCGGTGAAGCCCACCAATATTGCCAGGGTGGCGGCACTGCGCCGCTTGAAGAACCGATTGAGCGTCGTTTTTTGCATGGTATGACCTTGTCCGCCTTCAACCAAATGCCAGTTTTTCCGCCCGCGGATCGAATCACTGAAAGAATCTAGCATCAAACTGTGGGGTACCCCATTGTCCTCCCACGTATTGCTTGCCGTTTTCTTAACGACTGTCTCTCAAAATCATGCCGGAGTGCTGGATTTTGGATCTCAACGGCTGCTTGTGCGATGAGAAAAACCTCAGACTTGAGCCACCTATTGCTGCTTTTTGTTCTCTTCACGGTGCCAGGAATGACCTGGACCGGCAAGAGTTCGGTTGGCGCTGCGCCGGCGGTGTGGCGTGATCACGCGACGGGGTTTGCGATAGGTGGATACGATCCTGTTGCCTATCACACCGAAAAAGAGCCCGTTCTGGGCAAAGAAGGGTTGGAGTATCGGTGGGGCGGGGCAGCCTGGCGTTTTCTGAATAAGGGCAACCTTGATGCATTTGCCAAACACCCTGAAGTCTATTCTCCGCGCTTTGCAGGTTATGATGCCGTTGCCCTTTCGAAGGGCCTGTCGGTACGGGGGCAGCCGCGCATCTGGGTCAGGTATCAGGCGCGTGTCTATCTGTTCAATAATATGCAGAACTTCAAACAGTGGCGGTCTGATCCGGAAGCGATTACCGCTTCTGCCGAAATCAACTGGAAGCGGCTGGGCTCGAATTTGCCGGGCACTTCAGAAAAATAGAGAATACCATTGGCAGAGACAGCGAAGGTCGCCTGAATTCTATGGCGCACGGCCCCAGGCGACGAATCCGGGATTATCGTATCCTCGCTCCCGCTTGCCGTAAGTGAGCGGACTTCCGGTTTCATCCAGCACCGTACCGCCTGCGGCAGCAAGCACGGCATGACCGGCCGCTGTATCCCATTCCATCGTCCGCCCGAAACGGGGATAAACGTCTGCAAGGCCTTCTGCCAGGCAGCAAAATTTCAGCGAAGAGCCGGAAGCGTGTGTCTCGGCGATGCCATGTTGTGCGAGGAAAGCTTCGGTCGTTTCGTCGAGATGAGATCGGCTTACGGCAGCAACGAGGTTTTTCGCATCACAGGCACGGGTTGTGATCGGTTCGAATTCGAGACTATCGAATTGGGGCAAGGGGGCACGAGCATCGAGGTCGAATTTTACGGCTCGATCCGATGCTAGCGTTATATACGCTTGTGAGAGCGCCGGCGCGTACACAATGCCGAAGCAGGGCGTACGGTTTTCGATCATTGCGACATTGACTGTAAACTCGTCACGCCCGTGAATGAACTCTTTCGTGCCATCGAGCGGGTCGACCAGAAAAAAGGCTTTGTCAGATGCGATTTGCGCTGAGGGCGATGATTCTTCCGAAATGACCGGTATTTCCGGTGCAATGCGCTTGAGTGTATCGACAAGTACAGTATCCGCCTCCCGGTCAGCAGCGGTAACCGGACTTTTGTCATCCTTCAGTTCCACTGCAACCTGACCGTAGTGCGACAAGATGCGTGCGCCAGCCTCGTGTGCTGCCGCAATCATATCATTTGCAAGTCTCTGTAAGTCTATCTGGCTCATGAAGATATCTCTCAGTCCGAGGGAACGGGGCAAGGACAGAGTGGTGAACACGGCAAGTGATTCGCGCAGCATGGCGCAGGGCAGCGCTCAAACCGGGCGGTGAAGTACGCGTCCCTATCGCAGAAAAATGCTGCGGCTGCAAGACGTTACGAACTCGCAACCTATGCTTCTTGGCACCTCAAGTTACCTCGTGTAACAGAATAGAGGCCTTGTACCGCAGCCTGCTCGTCTTTCGTATTGCGCTGTGCCACAAAGACGGAGAGCAAGCGCTTATGTCCGCCGATACCGAACTCAGTGATCTCGAACTCGCCGCGCTCGTTTCGAGCCGAATCTGCCACGACATCATCTCACCCGTTGGCGCAATCGCCAATGGTCTCGAGGTTATGGCTGAGGAGGCCGATCAGTCGATGCGCGAACATGCCATGGATCTGATTCGCAAGAGTGCTTACCAAGCCTCCGCCAAGCTTCAGTTCGCACGGCTGGCTTTTGGCGCGGCAGGCTCCTCAGGCGCCGAGATTGATCTCATGGAAGCAGAGAAAGTTGCGCGGGCCGTCGCCGAATCAGACAAACACGCTGTGGAGTGGAATGGCCCACCGGCCCGGTTTGAGAAGGACAAGGTAAAGCTCCTGCTGAACATGGTAACAGTCGCGCTTAACGCTCTTCCTCGTGGGGGAGTGATCAAAATATCGATTGGAGAAGACCCGCTGGCTTCCTCTTTCGAGATACGCTGCCAGGGAGAAAAGGCACGCGTGCCGGAAGTCGTCGAACAGATGCTTGCAGGGGCAAATGGCCATGCGCTGGATGCCCACTCGATTCAACCCTACTACGCACTACTCATAGCAAAATCGGCAGGAATGTCGCTGACGGCACGAATGGACGGTGACGACGTCGTGCTTTCCGCAACCGTAAAAAACTAAACGCCGGATGCTTTCAACCATGACGTGCAACCATCAGTTGCCTCACCTCAACTAATCGTAAACCCTTTCTCTTCACACTCTCATTGTTAGTCGGGAGCCGAACAACGGTTCGCGATGCTGTAATTCGTGCGGGAAAGGGCGGCTGGCTGATGGATGATCTCCTATCAGAGTTTCTTACTGAGACGTCGGAAAGTTTGGATGTAGTCGATGTCGAACTGGTGAAGTTCGAACAGGAACCAAACAATGCCGGTATATTGGACAATATTTTCAGGCTGGTTCACACCATCAAGGGAACCTGCGGATTTCTAGGTCTGCCGCGACTTGAAGCGCTGGCCCACGCGGCGGAAACCCTGATGGGGAATTACCGGGATGGGGCACCCGTCACCCAAGAGGGTGTCTCTCTTATCCTCCAGACGATCGACCGGCTCAAAGAGATCCTTGGTGATCTGGAAGCGGCGGGAACGGAACCGGCTGGGTCTGATGAGGATCTCATCAGTCAGCTCGATGCCATTTCCTCGGGTGGCGTGGCAGCGGCACCAGAAGCTGAAGCGCCTCCAGAAGCTGCTCCGGAGCCGCAAGCACCGGCCAAAGAGACGCCTGCCGCTCCGGGCCTCAGCGACGATGTCGCTCCGCCGGAGCCCAAAGCCGGTGAAGTCTCACTCGATGAACTGGAGGCCGCCTTCAACTCGGCACCCGGTCCCGATGAAATGGACGTCTCGCCGGCTTCTGCTGCCCTTGCAACAGAAGAAGCGGTTGGTTCCGACGAACCCGCGGTTGCAGCGGANNGCGGACGTGGCGCCCGAACCCGTGCCAGAGCCAGAGGCTCCGGCCGCACAGGATGCCAAGGCTGCTGCACCTGCTGCCGCCAAAGATGGTCCTGTTAAAAATCAATCGATCCGCGTCAACGTGGAAACGCTCGAGCATCTTATGACGATGGTCAGCGAGTTGGTGCTGACGCGGAATCAATTGCTGGAAATGGTGCGGCGGCTGGATGACTCAGAGTTTAAGGTGCCGCTACAACGGCTCTCCACGGTAACCGCGGAGTTGCAGGATGGGGTCATGAAGACCCGTATGCAGCCGATCGGCAATGCGTGGCAGAAACTGCCGCGGATCGTCCGCGATTTGGCGCAGGACCTCGACAAGAAAATTGATCTGCAGATGCACGGTGCCGATACCGAGCTTGACCGCCAGGTGCTGGAACTGATCAAGGACCCGCTTACACATATGGTTCGCAACTCGGCAGATCACGGACTTGAGCCGACTGATGAGCGTGTCAAAGTCGGCAAGTCTGACGTCGGTGTCGTCAAATTGAGTGCATATCATGAAGGCGGCCATATCATCATCGAAATCGCCGATGATGGCGCTGGACTGAATACCGAAAAGGTGAAGGCCAAGATCATAGAAAATGGCCTAGCGACGCCTGCAGAGCTTGAGCAGATGACCGAGAATCAAATTCACCGGTTCATCTTCAAGGCCGGTTTCTCGACCGCAGCAGCTGTAACCAGTGTCTCGGGCCGTGGCGTCGGCATGGATGTGGTGCGCACGAATATCGAACTTATCGGTGGCACCGTTGACGTCAAATCCGAGAAGGGCGTCGGCAGTACGTTCATGATCAAGATCCCGCTGACATTGGCGATCGTGTCGGCATTGATCGTTGAATCATCCGGCCAGCGTTTCGCGATCCCGCAGCTGTCCGTTGTGGAGCTGGTGCGTACTCACAACAATGCGGATCACCGCATTGAGATGATCAACGACACGCCCGTGCTGCGACTGCGGAACAAACTTCTGCCGCTCATGACGCTATCAAAACTGCTCGATTTGCAGATGGCACAAGAGGCTTTGCCGGATGCAAGTCCAGTGGGCACGGATGAGCGGGCGCCCGATTTGGCCCCGTCAGAGCAAGAGCAGATTGAGCCAGCCGAGGCAGAAGCTGTCACAGAAGACAATGGCGAGGAAGACGCCATCCAGGCCAGCCAGAATAATGATGGAGAGAACCTCTTTGTCGTCGTGATCCAGGTTGGCGCACAGCTGTTCGGCATCGTCGTCGACAGTGTTTTCGATACTGAGGAAATTGTGGTGAAACCAATGTCGAGCATGTTGCGCGACATCGCATTATTCTCCGGCAACACCATCCTCGGCGACGGTAGCGTGATCATGATCATCGATCCGAACGGTATTGCTCAAGCCGTTGCTCAGGAAAGCACTGGACGTGCTGAAGAGAGCGAGGAAGATCCTGCGGAACATCAGCATACAAGCGACGATACGACCGCCGTTCTGCTGTTCCGGGCGGCTTCTGATGACCCCAAGGCCGTGCCGTTGTCACTGGTGACGCGTCTTGAGGAAATAAAAGTCGAGGAAATCGAACGCGCCAATGGCAGTGACTTGGTGCAGTATCGCGGCGTTCTCATGCCGCTCGTCTATTTCGACGAAGCAGCCCAGCGCAAGAGCGAAGGCGAACAGCCGGTCCTTGTATTCTCCGATCAGGATCGCTCGATGGGCCTTGTCGTCGACGAGATCGTGGATATCGTCGAAGACAAGCTGAAGATTGAGCTCAAGGCGGAGAAGCCGGGCATGATCGGTTCTGCCGTGATCAAGGGCAAAGCAACCGAAGTCGTCGATATCGGATACTTCATCGAACAGGCGTTCGATGACTGGATGGAGCGTCAGGACGCCGGGGAAGAGGTCCGTGGCGCACGCCTGCTGCTGGTTGATGACAGCGCCTTCTTCCGCAACATGCTGGCGCCCCTCTTGTCGGCGTCGGGATACAGCGTCACGCTCGCTGAATCCGCCAAACAGGCGTTGGACCTCAAAGATCGCGGGGTCCGATTCGATATTATCGTGAGTGATATCGAAATGCCGGAAATGGATGGGATCACCTTCGCTCAAGTGGCACGCGGCGATCCGGCCTGGAAAGATACGCCGATTATCGCGCTTTCTTCCCACACTGCGCCGCACATCATCGAACGCAGCCGCCAGGCCGGCTTTGCGGACTTTGTCGGCAAGTTCGATAGGCAGGGACTTATGGAAAGCATCAAAGATTGCAGCACGCAAACCGGAGTTGCCGCATGACCGAGATTGTGAGTTCTGAAAATGGGTCTGATCAGTCTGCCCAAGAGTACATAACCGTCATGATTGCGAACCAGTTGTTCGGTCTGCCGATCCTGGAAGTTCAGGACGTATTCATGCCGGAAGCGATCACCGAGGTGCCATTGGCAAGTCAGGACGTTGCCGGTGTGCTGAACCTTCGCGGACGGATCGTAACGGCAATAGATATGCGAAAGCGCCTCGGACTTCCGCCACTTGAAGAAGATAAATCTCGGATGGCTGTTGGTATCGAAAGCAACGGCGAATCTTACGGGTTGATTATCGACAAGGTTGGCGAAGTGCACCGACTTGCGGAAGACACATTCGAATCAAACCCCGCCAACCTTGATCCAAGATGGGTGGCGATTTCGGCCGGGGTTCACCGACTTGAGGGCAGCCTCATGGTCGTTGTCGACGTGGAAAAAGTACTGGCCCAGGATGAGATCGTTATAGCCGCATAGGGGTGGCGCCGACCAACTCGCCGCAGGCGCTTGTTTTTTGAAGGAGCAGTCAATGAAACATTGCTTGGTTGTGGATGATAGCAGCGTCATTCGCAAAGTTGCGCGTTGTATTCTCGAGGAATTGAGCTTTCGAACCACCGAGGCCGAGAATGGGCAGGAGGCGCTCGACCGGTGCCGCTCGGAAATGCCGGATGCAGTCCTGCTTGACTGGAATATGCCAGTGATGGACGGCATCGATTTTCTCGTGGCACTGCGTCGAGAGAACAACGGGGCTGTGCCCAAGGTGATTTTTTGCACCACAGAGAACGACGCTGATCACATCACCCGAGCGATCACTGCAGGCGCAAACGAATACATCATGAAGCCATTCGACCGGGAAATAATTGAAGCAAAATTGCAAGAAGTCGGCCTCATATAAACTGAGTGCCGGGAGGCCATAATGACAACTCCTGCAGTGGCTCATAGCAGTCCAACAGGCGAACTTTCCGATGAGATAAAGGTCATGGTCGTGGATGATTCCGCGGTTGTGCGTGGCCTTGTATGCCGCTGGGTTGAGGAAGACCCGGACATGGTTGCCTGCGGCAGATACTCCAACGGACAACTTGCTCTCGATGGCATTCTGAAATGCGATCCGGACGTGGTTGTGCTCGATATCGAAATGCCGGTGATGGACGGCATGACGGCACTTCCGGAACTTCTCAAGCGCAAACCTGGCGTCAAGATCATCATGGCCTCCACACTCACCCGCAAGAACGCGGAAGTGAGCATGAAGGCGCTTTCGTTAGGCGCTACCGATTATATTCCGAAGCCGGAGACCAACCGGGGCGTGACGACGTCGTTGGAATTCCGCGACGAATTGCTGCGCAAGATGAAGGCCGTGGTGCCAAGGAGAGTGGCGCGGGCTCGCACCAATGCGCCCGCCGGCGCCTCAACATCGGCGAGCCCACAAGCTGCTGCTCCACAAGCTGCCGCGTCAATTCAACTGCGCCCGTTCTCGCTCGTCGCACCGAAAGTTCTCGCGATTGGCAGTTCCACCGGCGGGCCGCAGGCGCTGGTCAAGCTGATCGAAGTGATTGGGCCTGACCTGCGCGGCGTACCTTGCGTTATTACCCAGCATATGCCGCCGACTTTCACCGCCATTTTGGCCGAACATCTCGGCCGTGCGTCGGGTCGTCCCTCCAAGGAGGGAGAGGACGGTGAGGTGATTGTTCCTGGTTCCATCTATGTGGCACCGGGAGGGCTGCACATGACCGTTGCAAAAAAAGAACAAGGCGTTGTGCTGAAGCTCACTGATGGACCGCTTGTGAATTACTGCAAGCCGGCAGTCGATCCGCTGTTTGAAAGCATTTCAAAAACCTACGGTCCCGCCGTTCTTGGGCTCGTACTCACAGGAATGGGCCATGATGGTGCTGCGGGCGCAAAAGTGATCGCCGATGCAGGCGGTTCAATCATTGCCCAGGATCAGGCCACCAGCGTTGTCTGGGGAATGCCTGGTGCGACAGCGGAGTTGGGCGTATGCGCAGCCGTCTTGCCGCTGGCTGAAATCGGGCCAAAAACAAACTCGATATTGCGGGGAGGCAGGTGATGACCCCAGCCGAGTTCGAATTTCTGCGAGATATGCTCAAGAGCCGGTCGGGACTGGTTGTGGGCGAGGAGAAACGCTATTTGCTGGAGTCGCGGCTGCTTCCAGTGGCACGCGAAGAAGGGATGGAGTCCCTGGGTGATCTTTCCAGGGCGCTTATGGCGGCAGGGTCGGAGCCCTTGCGTGTCAAGGTAACGCAGGCGATGACGATCAATGAGTCGTTTTTCTACCGCGACAAGACGCCCTTCGAAAACTTCCGCGAAATAATGGTGCCGGCGATGATTTCTTCGCGTCGTTCCATGACGCGAAACTTGAAGATCTGGTGCGCTGCTGCATCGACCGGTCAGGAGCCCTATTCGCTTGCAATCGAAATCCAGGAACTGGAGTCGCAACTGCGAGGCTGGAAGACGAGTATCATCGGGACCGACCTGTGTGAGGAAGTCCTCGAAAAAGCCAAGGCTGGACTCTACAGTCAGTTCGAAGTCCAGCGCGGTTTGCCGATCCAGCTTCTCGTCAAGTATTTCAAACAGACCGGAAGCATGTGGCAGATCGATTCTGCAATCCGGTCGATGGTGGATTACCGCCATTTCAATCTGCTCGACGATTACGCCGCACTTGGCACATTCGACATCATCTTTTGCCGCAACGTGTTGATTTACTTTGACCCTCCCACCAAGCGGGAGATTCTGGCGCGCATGGCAAAGCGATTGCAGCCGGACGGTTATCTGGTCCTGGGTGCGGCCGAAACCGTAATTGGCATTTCCGATGACTTTCAGCCGGTTCCGGATTCTCGTGGTCTTTACGCGCTTACAGCAACCGCACAGGGGACGGCCGCAGCACCTGCTACCGTGCAAACGGCCGCCGCGGCGCAACCGGCACCCGCTGCCGCTCTCGGGACATTGGCCGTTGGCGGCGCAAAGCCCGCCTGACCTGGCCCAGATTTCAGACATCAAGGAAGCTTAGAAGACGCGTCGTTTCTGCGCGGCGTGCACCCTGCGCAAACAAAAAGGGCCCGAACGGGCCCTTCCTGCGTGTTTGCTTCGGCCTTTCGCCAGACCACGGTGCGTCGCTTGCCTAGGCGGCTTCGGACTCGTCTTCTGGATCGCGAAGGACATAGCCGCGTCCCCATACGGTCTCGATATAATGTTTGCCTTCTGTTGCCGCTGCGAGTTTTTTGCGCAGCTTGCAGATGAAGACATCGATGATCTTGAGCTCCGGTTCATCCATCCCGCCGTAAAGGTGGTTCAGGAACATTTCCTTGGTCAGGGTGGTGCCCTTGCGCAAGGAGAGGAGTTCAAGCATCTGGTATTCCTTGCCGGTCAAATGGACGCGCTGGCCGCCGACCTCGACCGTTTTGGTGTCAAGATTGACTTTAAGGTCGCCTGTTTGGATGACCGACTGTGCGTGCCCCTTGGAGCGGCGGACGATAGCGTGAATACGTGCAACAAGCTCATCCTTATGGAAGGGCTTTGTCATATAGTCGTCGGCACCAAAGCCGAGACCGCGCACCTTGTCCTCGATTCCGGCCAGGCCGGACAATATCAGGATAGGCGTCTGCACTTTTGAAACCCGCAGTGTTTTGAGCACTTCGTAGCCGCTCATGTCCGGCAAGTTCAAATCCAGAAGGATAATGTCGTAGTCATACAATTTTCCGAGATCGACGCCCTCTTCGCCGAGATCGGTTGTATAGACATTGAATCCATCGGATTGCAGCATCAGCTCGATGCTCTGCGCTGTTGCGCTGTCGTCCTCAATAAGAAGAACCCTCATTTCAATCCTCTTTCCCCGGTCCCATTACGGGAGTTGGCCCCCAAAACTGTCGGCATTCGTTGCCCAAGTTCCAAATGGTTAACTCGAATCAATAAATTAGGTTCTAATAGTTAACAAATCCTAATCCCCTCAAGTCACGGAAGGCTGCAAGCCGCCGCTTCTGTCGCCCTCTGACCATATTGCAGGTTGTGAACTCTGATGCTTGCACGCAAAGCGATAAAGACATGAACGCGCGAGTCCCTATTATCCGGATATTCGGCCGGATCGGATTGTTGTGAATTACACGGAAACGCGGTTGGAAAAGTCAAAACGAATCACTTGACCCTTCATTGATAGCAAATGTTTTCGTCACAGACTAACCATCTCAGTTCGATTTGGTTTACCGGGTCTTAATGGTCCGCGTTGCAAAATCGTCTGATGGGGGATGCCGATGGAGCAGGGGACGCTTCAAGGCTCCAAGAACATTCGGAGGAATAGCGTGCAGGCGTTGCTCAGCGAAATCGCGGCAGTACCAGCGTGTGAAGTGTACGGGCGAGTGCGGTCTGTACAAGGTTTGCTGGTCGAAATAGCCGGTCCGGTAAACGCCATGAGCGTCGGTTCGCGTGTGCGTATTGCAAGCGGCCTGCGCGGCGAAATCATTTGCGAGGTTGTCGGCTTTCGGAACGGCCGCGCCCTGGCCTTGCCATTTGGCCCACTTGAGGGTGTTCGCATGGGCGCCAAGGCGTCGCTGGAACCTGCTGCTCCTGCAGTGCAACCATCAAGCGCATGGCTTGGCCGGATCGTGAATGCTTTGGGTGAGCCGATCGACGGCAAGGGGCCGTTGACGCGTGGTCCGCAAAACTATCCATTGCGCGCTTGTCCGCCACCGGCACATCAGCGTGACCGGGTTGGCGCGCCTCTTGATCTTGGCGTTCGCGCGCTCAATTCCTTCATTACCTGCTGCAAGGGACAGCGAATGGGCATATTTGCCGGCTCTGGTGTCGGCAAATCGGTGTTGCTCTCCATGCTGGCCAGGTTTACGCGCAGCGACATTTCGGTCATTGGCCTTATTGGCGAGCGTGGGCGCGAGGTGCAGGAATTCATCGAAGACAATCTGGGCGAGGAAGGGATGGCGCGATCAGTGCTCGTCGTTGCGACTTCCGACGAAGCAGCCCTGATGCGCCGTCAGGCTGCATATATGACGATGACTTTGGCGGAATATTTCCGCGACCAAGGCAACGAAGTCCTTTGCATGATTGACAGCGTCACCCGATTCGCGATGGCACAGCGTGAAATCGGCCTGGCTGGCGGTGAACCACCGACGACGAAGGGCTATACGCCGACAGTTTTTTCCGAACTTCCCAGGCTGCTGGAACGCGCCGGACCGGGAACCGGGCAAGGTTCGATCACAGGCCTGTTTACGGTGCTTGTAGAAGGGGACGATCACAACGAACCAATCGCCGATGCGGTGCGGTCTATCTTGGACGGCCATATTGTTATGGAGCGTGGTATCGCCGAGCGGGGCAGGTATCCGGCGATCAACGTGCTCAAGTCTGTATCGCGAACCATGCCGGATTGTCTGAGCGGCGATCAGGGCGAACTGGTAACGCGGGCGCGGCAGCTGATGTCGACCTATTCGGAGATGGAAGAATTGATCCGTCTTGGTGCCTACCGCGCCGGGAGCAATCCGGAGGTTGATGAGGCCATCGCCTATCATCCAATGCTTGAGGCGTTCCTGAATCAGACCAAGGGGGAACAGGCGGCGCTTGAAGACGGTTATGCCGAGTTGGCACGGATATTGAATATGAGTGCATTGCAAAACGAAGCATCGCAAGCCGAGTTGCAGTCGGAACATAGTGAGGGTACTGAGTCATGAAGTCACGTAAGTCGCTGATACAGCTAAGACGTTTCGAGGTTGACGAGCGGCGGCAAACGGTCGCTGACATCGAAAACATGCTTGAGGATCTCAAGCAGATGGTTGTCGATCTGGAACGCCAGATTGAGGTCGAGCAGGAAAAGGCCGGCGTCAGTGACGTTAACCATTTCGCTTATCCGACATTCGCCAAGGCGGCGATCCAGCGGCGCGACAATCTTCAGAATTCGATCAAGGAACTTGAGGCGAAGCTTGAAGAGGCCCGCGGTGATTTGGCGGAAGCGTTCGAGGAACTTAAAAAGGTGGAGTTGATCGAAGAGCGG
Source organism: Hyphomicrobiaceae bacterium UBA2767 (assembly GCA_002352635.1). GTDB lineage: Bacteria > Pseudomonadota > Alphaproteobacteria > Rhizobiales > Methyloligellaceae > UBA2767. The sequence continues at coordinate 17,273 of DEIT01000182.1, forward strand.
GACGCTGAGCGCATGCGTTCACACAATGCTGCCCGCGAACAGGTCGAGCTCGACGAGATCGCCCTGATGCCGAAACTGGGCCTGGCCAGCGATCCTCGCTAGGGCAGATATTCTTGCTCATTGGTTTCTGCGCGCTCAGATCTTCATTCTGAGCGCGTAAAGCTTCTCGTAGGCCGGGCGGGCATCATCCGCCAATCGTGACAATTCTCCGTCCAATTCCGGCACAGAATCCACTGGCGGTGCAAAGTCGGTCGAGCGCTCAACTGCGCCATACCAATGCGCTGCCCAAACACCGTCGCTTGCTCGCGGACCGGCAGGCCATTTCAACATTTCGTCGCAGAACGAAATTGAGCATGCTTCGCAAAAAAGAGTCAGCACGGCTTGTGGATTGCGCAGCACATCATCAGCGTCGACTATCGGGGGGGCAGCTCCAAGATGCTCCGCTACCGTATCGAAAATCTCGAGCTGCTGACCAAACCCCAAATCATCAAATGTGACCGTTTCGCGTTTTGCGGCATAAGAGGCGACAACGCGGCACGGATCGCGGATGAGGAATACGTTTGTCACATGAGAAATCCAGTCACGCGGGAACCCGGCCAGCATGTGATGGGTCATGTGTTTTTGGTAGTGGATGCGACCTGGGAGTTGCGCGGACAAGAGGCTTTCGCCAATTGCCTCGGGATCGGTTTCCATTCCCGCCAGAATCTCCTCCCGCATCGGATGATTGATCCTGCTTGCTGCGAGAAATGCTCCATAGAAAGGTTCATCGACGACGTCCGTATCGGGGCGGTTTTCGAAGCTGCGCATCATGGCAGTGGAGATGTTGCGCGGACCCGACCACGTGGCGATGCGGACGGTTTCATCGTCCTCGCCGCTCATGGCCGTTCAGTCTCGTTTTTGGCGAGCGCGCGATAGAGGGTGCGGAGTCTTGCCGTAGCTGGCCCGGGGAGGGCCACGCCTTCGTTGCCGATCTTGCGTCCATCGATCTCACCCACCGCAATGAGCCCGGCGAATGTTCCGGTGACAAAGGCTTCATCCGCTCCGTAAACGTCCGTCAGGCTGAATCGGTGTTCATGTGCCTCGATGCCGTTATCGCGGCACAGCCGCAATATGTTTCCTCGTGTGATCCCGCCAAGGCAGTAGTCACCTGTCGATGTCCAGACCGCGCCGTTTCGCACAATGAAAAAATGCGTGGAGTTACACGTGGCAACGAAGCCATCGGGGTCGAGCATGAGCCCCTCATCCGCACCTGCTTTCGTTGCCTGAATGCAGGCGAGTATGCAGTTCAGCTTCGAGTGACTGTTGAGCTTGGGGTCCTGAATATCGGGCCCGGGCCGGCGCACATGCACGGTGAAAAGCCGTAGTCCTTTGTTTGCCGACTGGGCAGATGGAGATTTGTGTTCTGGAATGATGACGACCGTAGCAGCGCCCACTGTCACGCGCGGATCCTGGTAGGGCGTCGCTTTCAGCCCCCGTGTCACCATCAGGCGGATATGAACGCCATCCTCCATGCCGTTGGCATCGAGACACTCGAAGATGCGGGCTCTGAGTGCGTCCGGCTCCAGACCGATATCGAAATCGAGCGCCTTCGCGCCTTCATAAAGCCGTGCGAGATGCTGGGTCAGGAAAGCGACGCCGCCGTTATAGACACGCAGTCCCTCCCAGACACCGTCGCCCAGGATGAAGCCTGAGTCGAACACCGAAACCACGGCCTCGGCCCGGGGCATAAGTGTGCCATTGACTGAAATCAGAACATCAGCGTTGCGCGGGTCTTCTTCATAGTCGTGACTGCCCATTGCCATATCGGGGCGATCCTTTCATGTTGCCTGTCACGGCCTAAGCAGGGTATGCGCACGAACATTCATGCCGGTCGCGCACCCCAATGAGGACCCTACAATGCCATCATTCGATATTGTCTCTAAAACCGATTTGAGCGAAGTCGCCAATGCCATCGCCAATATGGAGCGGGAGATGGAGCAGCGATACGATTTCAAGGGCTCCAACTGCCGCATCGAGCACAACGAGGCGGAAATCACGATCCATGCCGATGACGATCTGAAGTTGCGGCAAATGCACGAAATGCTGCAGGGGCATCTGGCTCGGCGCAAAATAGACGCCGGTGTGCTCGACTATCAGACACAGGAACCAGCGGCAGGACAGTCTGTGCGCCAGAAAGCTGTTGTGCGGCAGGGGATCGACCGTGATTTGGCCAAGAAGCTGGTCAAAGAATTGAAGGGCGCAAAGCTCAAGGTCCAGGTTGCCATCCAGGGCGACGAGCTCCGTGTGACAGGGAAAAAGCGCGATGACCTGCAAGGGGCAATCGCCCACATCAAGGAAATGAAGTCGGATATTCCGCTCCAATTCGTGAACATGCGGGACTGATTGTGAATTTCCGCCTTGCGGCCGGGCACGATAGAATGCGGAAAAACAAGGAACCCGAAATGGCGAAAGCACTTCAGGCAGCGGCTTTGATTGCGGCGGCGTGGTCGTTGTCCGCTTGCGGCACATCGGGTGGCTCCGGTTCGGCTCCCGTTTCGCAGGGGCCGAAGACGACCGTGACCGGAACCACCGCTGTGCAAGTATACAGCCATCTCGCCAAACAGGTGCGCGCGTGCTGGTTCAATCCATCCTCTCCAGTCCTGACCAAACATGTGTTTCGCGGCGAGGCGGGTGCCAACACGACCGGCGCCAAGGTAACCAAGATCGCTATTTACGATCAGGCGCCCGATCGCAAACGCGGCCTCAAGGCGTTCACGATTGATATCCAGCCAGAACGCAACGGTGCGCAGATTATTGCCCAGAACCAGCGCCTGCCTTACGCGCTCGGGCAAAAGCTCGTCGCCGATGTGGGATATTGGGCGCAGGGCGGGGCCAATTGCGAGGGACCGGCACAAGCTTCGAACACCGTATCCAGGGGTTCCGTGGCCGGGCCACGCGTTACCCAATAGGCAAAAGACAACCGGCGCGTGTCGAATATTGATCCAATTCGCCGCGAGCAGCCGATTTCTGCTCAATACTGTCTTTTTTCGCTCCTTCGCGCCTGTCGAAATTTTCGGCAAGCCCTAAGCTGAAATGTGCTGGCGTCTATCTTTCGCCTAGTTTTTCGCGATGATGACGGGTGTGGCCGGTTCGGCAAACTCGCCCTTGCGTATGTTGCGGTTGATTGGGGGCTCACATCAGTAACAACACGTCATCTGTCATTCGTTCGGACGACACGGTAAACGGTGACGTCGTGATTGTCGGTGATGTCAAGGTCGAAGGCAAAGTTCACGGCAATCTGCAATGCGGTTCGCTTCTCGTGGTCAAGGGAGGCGCGATAACCGGCAACGTCTCCGCCGATCGGGTAATTGTTTGCGGACGCGTAGCAGGCTCCATTGACGGTCAGGACATCGCACTCAAAGAGAGTGCCGTCGTCGAAGGCGCAATATACTACCAACAACTGACAATCGAAAAAGGAGCCGTCCTGAAGGGCACGTCACGCCCTTCCAGAATGCCCCTTCAAGTTCCTGCGAAAGAGAAACAAAAGGCGGTTCCTGTAAGTGTGCCGTTGCGTGCAGTCGGCATCGGACGCGCGGTCGCGTCGTTCACGCGGGAAAATATCAAGCTGAGCATCCCGAGACCAAAGCTGATCGGACTTCACCGACGCGCTACGCGCAATGACGTACAAATCCGTCGAGACAAGCATCCTTCCGCGATTTCGATCATCCTGCAGGAAATTGATCAGGCAGTTCGGCTTTTCGCATTGCGCCTCAAGACCAAAACAAGCCCGAAACCTGTAACGCCGGCCTATCTCATTCGCCCGAGAAAGCCGAAGACGGCTTGGCGGTTCCAGTTTCATGTTCTCTCACCGCTTGCCAATCTTTCAGTCATAGCGGCGGCGGCACTTCTGACGGTGGCGCGTGCATACGATCCCGCACCGGCAATTACCTATCCGCTCGCCAAGACTGTTGAAGTTCCGGCAGATCGAGAGCTTGTATTGCTTGACGCCAGGGGCAGGCCGTTTGCACGGCGCGGCGGGTGTGTGGACTCGCCCGTCACCTATGGCGAAATCCCGGAACATTTTATTGATGCACTGCTCGCAGTGGAGGATCGTCGCTTTTTTGCTCATGTGGGCATCGACCCAATCGGCGTGGTTCGTGCGGCGGTGACCAACTATGCTGCGGGGAAAATTGTCCAGGGTGGGAGCACAATTACCCAGCAGCTTGCGAAAGTCTCCTATCTCACACCAGCAAAGTCATTCGAGCGCAAGGTCAAGGAGGCTATCGCGGTCTTGCGTCTGGAGGGTGCTCTCAAGAAGGAGGAAATTCTCGAGCGCTATCTCAGCCGGGCCTATTTCGGCGAAGGGTGCTTCGGATTGCGTGCCGCTGCGCGATACTATTTCAAACAACCTGTCGCCAAATTGACGATTTCGGAGTCGGCGATGCTGGTTGCGCTCCTGAAATCTCCAACCCAGCTGACCCACGACAAGGATGCGCTTGAGAGTCGTGAGACCCATGTGCTTGACGCGATGGTCAACTACGGCCGGCTCGAGCCTAGTTTGCGAGACGAAATAAAGCCCGCGAAAAGACGCAACAAGAAGGCTCGATCCTTTGGCGCGTTTTATGCGGATTGGATCGCCGACACAGCGAAGGTCGCTGATAGGGCCGGGTTTGCGCCTCTACCAATTCGGACCAACTTTGACCCTATGCTCCAGCGTGCCGCAGACAATGTGGTTGGCAGTACCCTTCGTCGGTCCGGACACGAGCGCTGGGCCGGGCAGGCGGCATTGGTCGCGATGCGGCCCGACGGCCGGGTTCTCGCCATGGTCGGCGGCAAGGATTATCGGCAAAGTCAATTCAACAGGGCAAGCCAGGCTCTTCGCCAGCCGGGTTCCTCTTTCAAGGCATTCGTTTATCTGGCGGCATTGAGGGCCGGGGGCAGTCCCGACATGATGGTAGTCGACGAGCCGATCACGATTGGCGACTGGAACCCGAAAAACTACAACGGTCGGTATCAGGGTATGATGCCGCTCAGGCGCGCTTTTTCGTCATCGATCAACACCGTTTCAGTCCGGTTGACCCAGGCGCTGGGGCCGATGCAGGTTGCGAAGGCAGCACGGGATCTGGGAATCACGACACCGATTTCAGATGAAGATCCAAGCATCGCACTGGGAACGTCGGAGGTTACTCTGCTTGGTCTCACCTCCGCATATGCTGCTTTTGCGGCAAATGCTTATCCGGTGAAGCCCTGGGGTGTTGTCTCTCTTGGCAAGAATGGTGCAAAGACCGGACGGCCGCCAAAGGGCGCCGGTCGTTGGCGCCTGACCGAGAGCGAGTCGATGAGGGAATTCCTCCAGGCGACAGTTCAATCGGGAACGGGACGTGCGGCGCAGCTCTCGATCGCGTCTTATGGCAAGACCGGCACAAGCCAGAACTATCGTGACGCGTGGTTTGTCGGGTTTGCTGGCAACCTTGTGGTCGGCGTCTGGGTTGGCAATGACGACAACTCACCGATGAACCATGTAACCGGCGGCAATTTACCCGCTCAAATGTGGAAAGAATTCGTGTCCCAGGCCCGCCACGTTGATCGGAACTTCAATCAAGAGCCATCCAAAATCGCAGCCTTCAAAGCGTTGCCGTCGCACCATTCAGCGAGCAACGTGCAATCGGCTGCACTCCAATCGGTGCTGCTGACATCCGAGCAGCGCTACGCCGGGGACTATTTCAATGACCCGAGAATTGGAAACGCAATGCTGGTTGGTCCAGCCGCATCATATCCAGAGCGCCAGCCGATATGGCGGCCACACCGCCGGAGCGGGACGTGGGATCCATTTGCGCCTGACTAGGATGAAAGGCGAAACAGAGGTTGAAGATAGAGACACTCTAGTTCCGACCCTCTTCGAGAATTGATTTCAGGGCATCGATCTTGGGAGAGCCCGCACCCTTTCGCCAGATCAGCAAGGTTGCCGCCTTGTCCAGCCCCGGTGGCAGGGCGTGCTCGCTGAGCCGCTTCCGCTCGGGAAAGGTCTCGAGCACGCTCTTGGGTAACAGAGCGACCCCCATTCCAACAACAACACAGCCGAGCATCGCATGATAAGAGGACAGCTCGATCGTGTTCTCCGGCATCGCGCCACGCTGTTCATACCAGGTTTCCATGCGTTTGCGATGCGGGCAGCCATGCTCGAATGCAATCACCGTTGGTGGCGGCAAACTGTCATCGCCGATCGGCGCATGGTCCTTCTTTGCGACGATGATGAGATCTTCCTCGAATGCGATGAAGCTCTCGAACTGCTCCTCGGCGACGGGTTCGGCCACAAGGGCTGCATCTATTTCCCCAGCAAGGATCGCCGTTGCCAGTTGGGTCGGATTTCCGGTTCTCAGCTTGAGATCGACATCTGGAAAGCGGCGGTAATACTCCGTCAGCGGGCCGGGTAGGCGCACTGCCGCCGTACTTTCCATCGCGCCCAGACGAAAAAGCCCTTGTGGGCGCGGGTCCTGCACAGCACTTCGCGCTTCCTCCGCAAGAGAGAGCAGGCGCTCCGCATAGTCGAACAGGGTTTTACCCGCCGGCGAGAGATGCAGCTTCTTCCCTTCACGGATGAAGAGCTGCGTGCCCAGGTCTTCTTCAAGCTGTTTGATCCGTGTTGTTACGTTCGACTGCACCCGGTGCAGCTTCTTCGCGGCATGGGTAATGCCGCCTTCCTCCACCACCGCGCGGAAAATCTTCAGACCGCTCAAATCCATAATCTCTCCAAGAGAATGAAAATATCTCTATTTTTCATTTTAAATGATGTTCTGGCGTTCGCAAATAACAATCGCGGGCTGCCACGTCCTTTGTCTGGCGGTTCGCACAACAAATGAACCCGTCAAGACAAGGATGCGAAACCGATGACACCGAACCAAATCACTCTTGTCCGCAAGACGTGGGGCAAAGTTGCACCGATTGCGGATACCGCAGCCCAGATATTTTATGAAAAGCTGTTTGAAATCGACCCGGGCGCCAAGCGGCTGTTTGCCAAAACAGACATGAAGCGGCAACGCGGCATGCTGTTGGATGCTCTGGGGCTTGTCGTTCAGAATGCAGAACGGCCGGAGTGCCTGACGCCCGTGCTTGAAGAGCTGGCCCGCCGCCATGTGCGGTATGGCGTCGAGGATCACCACTACACTTCTGTCGGCATTGCACTCATTGCGACCCTCGAGCAGGAGCTCGGGTCGGCGTTTACCGATGAGGCACGAGCAGCCTGGATGGCAGCCTACGCCCTCGTCTCCGGCACCATGCAGCATGCAGCAGGTGATGCGGTTGGCGCGGCCGCCTAATTCCGGGTTCCCCCAAAACCGAAATGCAAATGAAACGGCCGCGAGCGGCCAAACCAATGGAGACATATAATGTCAGAACAAAATCCCCCCCGGCAAACCGCCATGACCACGCCCAACCGGGGCGTATATGCAAGTCAGCGCAACCGTGAACACAGAGGCATTGGCGC
>DEIT01000182.1:24864-26789 GCA_002352635.1 Hyphomicrobiaceae bacterium UBA2767
GCCAGGGACTTGGGTACTGCGACAAAGCGGGATGCCAGGAAGATCGGCGGCCACGTCAAGGATGGTGTCTCTGCCGCATATGATCACAATATCATACGCTCGGCCGTCGCGCCCAATCTCCTCAGTCCGGTCACATTGGGCATGGGGCTTTGCGGATTGGGCAATGTCGGCAAGCTGGGCTGTGAATTCAAGCCCCCACTCGCGCCTCAGCCCACACCTCAGGCACCCGAGACAGGGCTTGGTTCCTGGGGAGGTCCACCGCGAAATCCGGGTGGTTTCATCGATCCGACACGGGCGGTGGTCAACAAGCCTAGAATCGCACGTAAGGGTCCTGTTCCGGCTGGTCTCGCACCTGCTGAGAAGTCTGTGGCCAATGAGCGGGGCAATGAGGTTGTTCCTATCAAACGTGGTGGCCGTCGCAATGAAGTGGTGCCAATACGGCGCGGAGACCACGCACCAGTCCAGGGTATTCGCAAGGAAAACCTCAAGCCCGGCCATGGTCGCGGGGCGCGTGACAAGATTGCGCGCGACCGCTCGGCCTGGGGACGTCCGGTCGGCTCCAAGCGTCCGCGCATTCCCGCACAGCCAAAAATCCGGCGCATCGTTCGCGATCATCGACCGGATGCTCGCGCGCCGAAGCGCATCGTGAGAGATCACCGCGTCAAACGCGAGCGCACGCCTGTACGGGTTCGTGATCATCGTAGGGCTCCACGGCCGACTCGTGCGACACGCTACAACAACCGCTCATCGAGCCGTAGCGCAGTCCGACCGCCCAGCCGGATGCAGGACCGATCGGCGCACAAGCCAAGTGGGCAGAGCCGGCAACCTCGGAGCAGCAATCGCAGTTTTGGCCGCCGGAACAAATCGTGAGGGCCACTTCTGCTTGGAGCCCCTGCCCGACTATGCTGTCCCCGGTTTCGGCCGGGGGCGGCAGCCGGACGTTTGAAAAGTCTGAATGAATGAAAAGGAAAATGTCATGAAAGTAGCGGTCATGGGCGCCGGCGCGATGGGAGGCTATCTCGGCGCGCGGTTGGCGCAGGCGGGTGGGGATGTTGCCCTGGTTGCACGCGGGGCGCATCTCGACGCCATCCGGCAAAACGGATTGACGGTTGAAAGCCCGCTCGGGTCCGTTGACAGCCTGAAACTGGCGGCAACCGAAAGCCCAGAGGAAATTGGCGAGGTGGATATCGTCTTATTCACGGTCAAATTGTGGGACACGGACTTGGCCGCGCAGGCGATAGCGCCATTGATCGGTCAGGCCACCAAGGTGATTACTGTCCAGAACGGCATCGACAGCGTTGACGCAATCTCCGCCCACATTCCCGCCGCCCAAGTGGTCGGTGGCGTGATTTATCTGTTCGCAGTCATTTCGCGCCCGGGTGTGATTGAGAACTCAGGCGGCGTACACAAGATGATCGTGAGTGATCATGATGGCGACCCGCACATTGCCCGGTTGTCTGGCTTGCTGGAGCAGACGCCTGGCATCGAGCTGGAGCTGACGTCAAACGTGCGCCGGACGATCTGGGAGAAATACATCCGTCTCGTTTCCCTGTCTGCCGCAACAGCTTTGACCAGGTCACCCATCGACGATGTGCTTGGCAACGAGGTGACGCGCGGTTTTTTCACGTCCCTGCTTGAAGAAGCAGTCGCCACCGCCAATGCTGACGGGCAGGACTTCACGCAAGAGGACGTGAAGGCAGGACTGGCGTTCTTCGACGGGTTGCCGCCCGGCTTCAAGGCGTCGATGCTCGAGGATCTGGAGCGCGGCAAGCAGCTCGAGCTTCCCTGGTTGTCGTCGCGGCTGTGCGAGCTCGCCGACAAACATGGGCTCGACACACCAGCGCATCGGGCAGCCAAATGGGGCCTTACCCTCCATGAGAACGGGCGGTGAGATTAGCTGACACAGACCCTGTCCGGTCTATCCC
>DEIT01000174.1:0-2010 GCA_002352635.1 Hyphomicrobiaceae bacterium UBA2767
GTCATGATGTATCTGTTTGTGAATGCCATGACGACGGTGTCCGCGGTCGTTTTCCTGTATTCGCCCGACACAAAGCTCGCGGCAATAACCGTGCTAAATCTCGATGATGTGGGGGACACAGCGGAAGCTGCTGCCATGGCGATGGTGATTGTCGCGACTTCTGTTACGGTGCGCGTTCTGCACGGGCTTTTGATGCGCTCGCTTAATGCCCGCCATTCGGCGTGGCGGACGCGCTGAAAGTCCAGGCTGCAAACCTAGAACACACGCTGACCGAAAACGTTCTGCAGGAAGAAGAGACCAAAGAAGCAAATCAGCCCGGCCAGGACCGGGGTCGCGATCCAGCCAAGCATGATATTGCCGAGCACGCGCCAGCGAATGCCGGAAATGCCCTGCAGGATGGCAATGCCGACAACAGCTCCCACCACAGCTTGCGAACTCGAAACCGGCACCAGCGGTATGGTCGGAAGGCCTGCCTTTATGAGCCAGGCTTCCAGTCCACGCGAGGCAAACATGAACAGCACAATCGAGTGGGCAATGACGGCGACAAAAGCGGCAACCGGAGAGATGCGGCCGAGCTCCCCACCGACGGTCATCATCACGCCCTTTGAATAGGTCAACACGCCGACAGCAATGGCGAGCCCGCCGAGCAGGAGCAGTTGCTGAGCGCTGGAGAGCGTAAACTGACCGATCGTCAGGTCCGGGAACGGCTTTGCCGGAATGAACACGCCGACCACGTTGGCAATATTGTTGGCACCCAGCGCGTATGCACCAAATGCGCCGGCTACGAGCAGCCCCAGGCGCAAGTAGGCGTCCGTACGCACCAGGTGCAGCTCTGCGTGCCGCAAATACAGGCGCAACGCCTTGTACAAAATTACCGCGATTACCGCCGACAGCAGCGGACACAACACCCACGTGCCGACGATTGTCGTAAGGATGCGGGTATCGGTAGGCGCCTGGGCAAACATATTCCAGCCGATGATGGCGCCGACAATGGCCTGTGATGTCGACACCGAAAGCCCGGACTTGGTCATCAGATAGACGGAAATGGCAGCCGCGAGCGCCGTCATGAAGGCCCCGGCCAATGTCGAAATGGCACCGAGTTTGCCAAGCGTCGTGGAGGCCCCCGCCCCACTGACAGCTGCCCCCAACACTACGAACAGGGAGCAAATCAGTGCAGCCGTACTCCAACGCACCATGCGAGTGCCGACAGCTGTGCCGAATACATTTGCGGCGTCGTTCGCGCCCAGCGCCCAGCCGAGAAACAGCCCGCTGGACAGGAAAATAAGGACTGCCGGTTCCATGACGCGCTAGACGGTCCGCTTTATTGCGTAAATGGCGAGACGGTCGGCGACGTCCTCCGCCCAGTCCGCAACATTGTCGATCTGCTCCACAAAGTTGCGAAGCTGTGCCTTATGGGCAAGGTCTAACTCGGAACCAAAAATGTCCAGCTTGAGCTGCGTGGAAATCTTGTCCGCCTCTTTCTCGTAGATCATTACTTTGTGATTATAGTCGCCGACCATATGAGGCGTGCGGAAGAAGGAGCGTGCGCCGAGGACCAGCGCATCGCTCGCTTGGACGACCATGTTGGTGAGCTTGCGGAAGCCCGACTCAAATTCTTTTGCGATTTCGGGTTTTTCTATCGCGAGCGCCCACAGCGTGCCTTCGAACAGGCTTAGAAGATGGTCGAGGGTTTCTATAAGCCCCAGCACATCGCCGCGCGCGTCTGGAATTAGCGTGTGGGTATAGAGTTCCTTCTCGATGTTCCGGCGTAGGCCGTCGGCATTACTTTCAAGCGTGTTGACGGCCTTCAGTTTGACATCGAACTCGCCATTTGCACCTTCCTTAAGATAAGTGCGCACGCCGAGCCTGAACATGACGGATGCCTCGGACAGCTTGTCGAGGAATTCATCGATCTGGCTCTCAAGGTCCTTTGTGCGGCTAAACAGCCTCAACTTACTCATTCGGTTCATGGGTATCCTGTTGCTGCCGGTTTTCGCCCGTTGCAGTCAT
>DEIT01000174.1:2117-2867 GCA_002352635.1 Hyphomicrobiaceae bacterium UBA2767
CGAACAGTTGTCGGTGGTTATGAACGCGGCATGTTTGTGAGGCGAACAGGGCTTCATCAAAGGGCTCGCACCAGCTACACAGATACATTCTGATTTTTGCGGTTTTGCGCCTTGGCTTCGTCTCATGGATGGTTGGATCTGTCATGACCTCAGCTTTCGAAACTGCCATTACACTGATCGATGAATCCAACGCCCAGGACCCAAACCAGACCGAAACTGTGGCTGGAGAAAGGCCCGCGGAGCTTGTCTATGGTGAGCGGATGAGTGCCAGGCTGGTGCGTGTATACCCGCAAGCTTCGGAGGCGTTGCGTCTCGCCGCAAGGGCCCAGCATCTCAAACGCTGGACGAGGCCACGCGCAGACTATCCTATGGATCGAAAGGGTTACCATGCATGGCGCAACGCGGCAAAACAGGCTCATGCGGAGGATGTTGGCGCTCTTCTCGGTGAAGCTGGATACGATCAGGACATGATCTCACGGGTTCAAAGTTTGATCCGGAAAGAACGTCTAAAACGTGACGCAGAAGCGCAGGCGCTGGAGGATGTGGCTTGTCTGGTATTCTTGGAACATTATTTCAGCGCATTTGCACCCAAGCATGATCACGAGAAACTGATCGGTATCGTACGTAAGACTTGGGCCAAGATGTCCGACACGGCACGAGAGGTCGCGCTGAAACTGCCAATGGATAAATCCTCCTATGCGCTTGTGGAAGAGGCGCTGTCCGGTTAGGGCTTGTCTGTGCGAGACATCA
>DEIT01000221.1:0-6670 GCA_002352635.1 Hyphomicrobiaceae bacterium UBA2767
TAGCACGCGGGATTGGAGCGCTGGATTTACGGGTTATCGGCGGCATCATCATGTCCTGGATAATTACCCTGCCGATAGGCGGGGTACTTGCCGCCCTGTTCTACTTCACGCTTCGCGGCATGTTCATGGGCTGACCGGGACGCCGGAGAGAAGGATCATGTTTGCAGATCCGTGATAACTCCACTTTCCGCTAGCCTATGCGCCGGATTGCGCATTGAAGAATTCCAGCGCCGGCTCGGGCACGAATTCCATCGGCATCATGCGCCCGCCACGCAATATCATGGCGGTCAGACGGTGTGTGTGGGCAGAATAAACGAGATGATGGCCAACAATGCCCCCGATGTTCAGCCAAAAGGTCTTATCGGGCGATAATGGCGTATGGGCGACAATCACCGGTGCGTGTTTGGGCAGGCCCAGGGTCTGGCGGAATCGTTTTACGCTTCCCTTTCCGTAGCCGGCTGGCCGGTTTCCCTGCCTGAGCCGGTTCCATACCAGTTCATATTGAATGCCCGGATAGCGCTGGATGTTGATCAGGGTATTGCGATCAACCCGAGAGCGGACCGGCGCACCGTGACATCCGGCGAAATCCCTGCCCTGCACGACAAAGGCCAGCCGGCTGAAAAGCGTCTCGATCTCGTTGACATAGGCCCTGCCGCGCCGATCCTTCAGGTGCTTGCGAAATAGCACGCCCTGCGCGACGCCACCCTTACCAACGTCAGACGAAAAACTCTCATGGTTACCGCGGACATAGAAAATATTTTGGGGAAAGCGGCGTTTCAGCATGGAAAACAGGTCCAGTATGAATACGGAGGATTCCATGTCTTCCAATTCACCAGTCTCCTGGTTGTGCACCAGGTCACCCAGGAAGACCAGACAAGCTTTGTCTCGCTCCAGCGCGGCCAGCATTCCCCCCTCCGTGAGGACGCGCAAAAGATTTTCCGCGCGCGCATGGATGTCACCCAGGATCACGACCGTCATGTCGTCCGGGAACCTGATAATGCCGCCAGGGGCGCCTTCGTCATCCAGGTCCCGATAGCCCTCGGCTGCAACAATGGCATTGACTTCATGGATAACTTCAAGCGCCCGTTTGTCATCGAGTTGGGTCAGGGGGAAGCCGAGTACGTCCGGCAAGCGCATCAGGTTTTTGCGGCGCGCCTCCCACACGGGGATCGAAGACTCAAGCGACGAAATCTCTGTCTGCCGGTCCGGATCCAGGGGCTGGATCGTTAACGCGCCTTTTTGATTAAAAATCCGGACATGGCGACCGGCAACCGATTTGTTGAGTTTCAGGATTGTCTTCTGAACGTCGTCGGCGCAGCCAAGCACGGTTGTTTCGCCGGATACAACACGGATGAATTCAGGAACGTCCTTGTAAAAGGCATCGCCGGAATGAACGACCCATTCCCTGTTGCCATCGTTATTGAGTCCCGTAATGGCAAGATCGGGATGAAACTCCAGCGCTACATTGCCAAGCCTCAACTGAAAAGGCTGGCCGTCCCACTCAATCCTGATGCTTGAATTGAGAGTTGCCGGCTCCTTACTCGGCACAATCACTTGCCCGTCGGGGGACTTCTTGAAAAAGCCGCCGAGACGGCCCAGAATCGAGGACCGCTCCGCAAGTCCAACAGGCGGCGATTCAATCGCTTTCGCCTTTTCGGGGTTGGCACTCACAGCTCCGGCGCCTTCTTGCATTCCACAATCTTCATTGGCACGCCTTCGCGTTCCAATCGCACATAGACGTGCATCCCGGAAACCCAGAAATACCACGCGATCGTACGATAGAATTCAACCTGACGGGTGACAATTTCAGGTGTGATATGCCGGTCGTGGGGAAACAAACCGGTCTTTGCCCGCCCGATCCGATCCTCATAAATTCTGTCCGACGACGGCAGAATAAATTCAAAAACATACCGGGCGCGCCAGTCCGTACCAAAAAACCAGGCTTTTGTCGGCGGGATCAAAACGTGCCGAAAGTCCATTTCCAACGTGTCGAAGTTGTCTAGCCACTCATCGTCAAGAACAGTAAGCGCCTCGCGGTGCCCCTTGAACGGAACGCCGAGATGAATTTCACGCGGCCGGAACGTCAGCTCCTGCGCCCGCCACCAGTTCGGAATGGAAAGGTCAATATACCCTTCATAGGGCCAGCCACGCATTTTCCCCACGAGCGTGCTTTTCCCCGATCCGGGCGGACCTGTGATCAGGAACTGACGAAACTTGGGCTCTTTGGGGAACAGCACCCCGTTGATGTCTTGCAATTCCTCGATTGGTGAGAGGATCAGGTCTTTAGCGACAATCATCTTGGCTACCAACAGGGAGATTTGACAAATTGTAACATGCCACGTGAACGAGTCGCTCTTGTCACATTCGGCCGCTCGTCGTGCAAGCCTTCCGCGCGATGGTTAACGAGTGGCACGCCGCGCGATGGCCTTGGGCCGGAGCAGTTTTTTCTGTTGGGCCTCGCGATGCCGAGCCTCTGCTGCGCCTATCATGGTTTGCTGACACCCTTGCGCAGTCTTTCCATGTTTTGGCATGCGTTGCGTATAGCGACCATTGGAGTCCATTTCCCAAACACAGCGCTGATCGTTCAATTGCACGTCAAGGCATGTGCGCAGCCGTTCGCGAAGATTCTCGTCCTCGATCGGCACAATGACTTCTGCTCGGTGCTCCAGGTTGCGCATCATCAGATCGGCAGAACCGATATAGAATTCCTCATCTCCCCCATTCCGGAAGTAGTAGACCCGCCCATGTTCAAGAAACCGTCCCACCACACTGATTACGGTAATGTTGTCGGACAATCCCGGGATTCCGGGCCGCAGACGACAGGTGTCGCGAACGATCATCTCTATTTTCACGCCGACTCGCGATGCGCGATAAAGGGCCTCCGTGATATCGGGATCCTCCAGCGCGTTGGTCTTAAAGCGGATCAATCCGCGAGATCTGTTGGAATTCTTGGAAATTTCCCGGTCGATCTTGTTAAGAAGCTGTTCCTTGATGTCGCAGGGCGATATCAAGATTTTCGAGTAACTCCGTTGCGGTTGACAGCCGGAGGTCAAAAAGTTGAAGAAATTTCCGATTTCGGCGCAGATTTTTTCGTCACAGGTCAGCAACCCGTAGTCCACATACAGCCGCGCCGTATCGGCGTGGTAATTGCCGGTTCCTATATGTGCATATTGGCGCAGACCGTCAAAATCCCGGCGGATCACCAGAACGAGCTTGGAATGTGTCTTGAGACCAACAATGCCGTAAGTGACGTGAATTCCAGCTTCCTCTAGGCGGTTCGCCCACGTGATATTGGCGGCCTCGTCAAAACGCGCCTTGAGCTCGATAGCGACGGCAACCTGCTTGCCGTGACGTGCCGCCTCAATCAGGTGATCGACTATGCCGGTCCCCTCGGTCGTACGATAGAGAGTCATCTTGATACCCAGCACCTTGGGATCGTGGCACGCCTCGCGAATAAAACGAACGACCGAGTTCTGAAAGGACTCATACGGGTGCTGCAGAAAGAACGGCCCCTTGTTGCGAATGGCGTGAAAGATGTTCGGTTCGCCTTCGACCTCCACATTGTCGATCGCATGATGGTCCGGATCATGGAGCTCCGGAATGTTGATCGATGCAATTTCGAACAATTCGCGCATGCCCAGCATGACATCACTTTCGAAGACATCCTCTTCCTCATCAAGGCCGAGTTCGGCAGCCAGCATGCCGCGATGTTCGGGTTTGATGTCGCTCGCCGTTTCCAGGCGCACGATCGGTGCGAATTTCCGGTCACGGACCTCGCTTTCGATCATTTCGAGTAGATCGTCGGCGGTTTCCTCTTCACGTTCGGTGTTGGCGTTGCGCGTGACCCTGAACGCCTCGCAAGTCATCACTTCGACATCCGGAAACAGAACGTCCAGATTGTTGGCCATAACATCTTCAAGAAGAACGAACCTGTTTGATGTGCCGATGCGAATAAAGCGCGGAACATTGTTGCCTGTTGGCACCTTGACGCGGGCCAGAGTTGGTGCTGCCTCGTCTTCTGTTCGGAGCGAAACCAATAGGTTCAATGACAGGTTCGAAATATGCGGAAATGGGTGCGCCGGGTCCATGGCGAGCGGCGTTACCAGTGGGTAGATGTTCTCAAGATAATAAGACCGCACGCCAGCCTGTTCGTCCTCCAGAAGGTCAGCATAATCGGATATCGCGACGTTGCGTGCCTGGAGATTTCCTTTCAGGGCGAGAAAGATTTTCCTCGCCCTCGCTTGAATCTCGCGCACCAGCGAGACTGAGTCGCGAATTTGTTCCTTAGGGCTACGGCCATCGACCGTGGGTTCGTGTATGCCTGCACCGACCTGCTGCTTCAAGCCACCGATGCGTTTCATAAAAAACTCATCGAGGTTGCCGCCAACGATCGCCAGAAACTTTACCCGCTCAAGCAAAGGTGTACGGCTATCCTCAGCCTCGTGCAGAACGCGCTTGTTGAATTCAAGCCAAGTCAATTCGCGATTCAAATACAGTTCAGGCGCCTTTAGGTTCTTTCCAGTTTCGGCGACCGAACGGGCGGCTTTGTCCGCCGCTTCTTTGGCTTTCAGAGCGGCGCGTTCAGCTGCCGCCCTTGAGGCCGCGGCTGCGTGAGCGGCCGCGGCAGTTTCTGATTTTTCAGCCGCTTTCGCCGAGGCACGCATGTCTTCCACCGCCGCCTTCGTTATTGTGTGCGCCTTGCCAGCGGAAACCTGGGCTATGCTTAGCGATTCACCTGCCTGATTGTTTCCGTTGCGGACGACGGTTTCCGCTCTTCTTGCGGCCAATTCCGTTCTCTTCACCGCACGCGAGGCTTCCTTGACTTTCGCCGCCGCTGCAACGGATTCTGCCTTGGCTTGACTTGCCAGTGCCGCAACCCTCATTGCTGCCGCTTCAGCAGAGGCCTCCATCGCCTCAGCTTCCTTCATGAGTTTTGCACAACGCTGTTTGGAAGTCTTGATGGACCGCTCCGCCGGCCTGCCAGTTCGCTCGGCTTGTGCTAACTCTATTTCAGCGCCTTTGGCCTTGGCTGCCGCCTTGATCGCAGCCGTTTCCGTCTTTCGGGCCTCTGCCGCGGCCAATTCACACTCGGATGCCAGTTCTGCCGCGCAAGCTGCCATTTGCTCAGCCGCGGTCGCAGCCTTGGCCGCTGCCTTGGCTTCCTTGTCCGCAGTCGCGACGGCGCGGCTAAGCGCCGTTCGGGGATGGCCGCGTTCAGCCTCGCTTAGAGAGGCCCTGGTCGCTTTCTTGGTCTTAGCGACAGATTTTGCTGCGTTCGCGGTTTGATCAGCGGCTTTTGAAGCTTTCTTACGAGACTTGGTCGCAGCCTTGGTAACCCGGTCGGGGCCCGTCCTGGCAAACCTCATCTTGGGTGAGAGGAGATTGTTTTCGACTTCTTCAATGCCTATCTTTTTGATCGTTGGAATATCGCTTTTTTGCATAACTCACACCTTCCCGGTGATGGCCAACAACAAACGCCACAGCTCTAGTGGGGAGGATTTTAGCAAAGAGGTGGGCGCGGCGTTCTAATCTAGATCAATTTCTGTCGAGATTTCTGGTCGAATAAAAACAGGGAAGATTCGCACCAGGGTTGGACCTTGTATCCACATATGGACGCCTTTAGCGACAAGCGAATTAGACCGTCTGTACCACCAGATGATCGCTCCGGGTCATGAGCGGACTCTAGTCGGTACTGCGCGGAACGTCCGCTATGTGCCATCAGCGGACACCTCAGCTGTCCCCGGTCTGGGTTCATCGAGCACATTGCCGTGAGAGCCATAATCCGCCAACAAGAAGACGGCTTGAACCGGGGAAAATCACCACAAGTCCGGCAAATTCTGGCCCTTTTGATGTCCCAACGGCGCAGTTCAATGAACCCGTCGCCGGTCTATTCCTGCTCTTTTTTTCGTTCCGCATCGGCCCGGGCGAAGCGAACGGTCATGTCGCGCAGTGAGACGAAGCCAACCATCTGGCCTAACTCGGTGACAAGGGCGCGGGACAGGGAAAATTTCGTCAACAGGCGGATGGCGTATTTGATGTCCATGGTGCTGGAGACAGTCAGCACGGGTTTTTCCATGACCTCATAGACGCTGGAGCGTTCCAGAGATTTGTTCTCGCCGACGATCCTGCGGGCGATGTCTGAAACGCTGATCAGGCCGTATTCATCGCCCTCATGGCGCCGGTCGATCACCAGCGCGTTGATCCCGTTGCTTTCCATCAGGTTGACAGCGTCCTGAATGGTAGCGAGGCCGTCGATCACCACGGGTGAAGGGGTCATGACATCGGCGACGGTAACTGCAGGGGGATTGCTGCTCATAGCTCGTTCTCGATTTCCTGTTCGATGGTCTTTATCTGGCCGCTAAGCCCGATCACGTCCTCAATATCGAGCGCAATGGCAATGCCTGTACCGGGCTCTTCCTCAAACCGCGCGGCTTTGCTCAGGGATTCCAGAATATCCCGGCTCAGATGCGTTTCCACCAGCATGAGGATGACATCGCGCTGACCCTCGACAGTCAGGCCCATGAAGGTTGTTGCCGGCTTCAGACCTTCGCCGCGGGCGCTGGTGATGACCGTGCATCCGGTCGCGCCATGGTCGCGCGCGGCATTGATGACAAGATCGCTTTTCTCATCCTGCACAATGGCGATGATCATTTTAAACTTCATGCCGCAT
>DEIT01000221.1:6774-8311 GCA_002352635.1 Hyphomicrobiaceae bacterium UBA2767
GCCACCAGCGGCACCGTTACAGTCGATGTCGTCACACCGCCGGAATCATAAGCAAGCGGTACGATCATGCGCGGCGCCCGGACCGTCTGCAGGATGACGATGACATAACCGATGATCATATAGAGATAGAGCGGTGTGCCCGTGACGACGCGGAAAGTGCCAACCGCCAGGCTGATGGCAACGCCGAGCGCAACCGCAATCCGCAGGCCCCATGCCCCGATCGCGCCACCGGAAACCTCTTTGGCCTTAAGCGCAACCGCGATCAGGGATGGCTCCGCAAGCGTCGTCGCAAAACCGACGCAAAAGGCAAAAATGTAGACCCAGTAATATTTCAGCCAAAAAATGCCGGTGCCACCGCCTGTACGTTCGATGAACTCCGGGGCCGTGAGCTGGCGCGCCATTTCCTTTCCCAACGGAAAGAGCGCCCGCTCAAGCCCGACCAGAAACAGCGACAGGCCGAGCAAGACATAGGCTGCGCCAATAGCAATATGCTTCAGATTAGCGATGGGCTCGCGCAGCACCACAAGTTGAAAGAAAACAAGAACGACCGCGATCGGCAGGACATCGAACACCGTGGAGGATATCGTGACGCTGATTATGGTGATCCAGGCGCTCATCATGACTTGATCACAATCCCAAAGATCAGCACGAAGATGATCGGGCACAGACTGGCGAATGCGATCAGGCCGAAACCGTCAATCATCGGGTTGCGCCCACCAATAGACGAAGCCAGGCCAATGCCGAGCGCGGTCACCAGCGGCACGGTGATCGTTGACGTGGTCACGCCGCCCGAGTCGTAGGCGATGCCGACAATCTCCGGGGGCGCGACCGCGGTCAGAACAACCACAATCATGTAGCCCGCGATAATCAGCCAGTGGACCGGCCAGCCCTTTAAAATGCGAAGGACGCCGAGCATGATGGAGGCGCCGACCGCGAGCGCCACCGTATAGCGGAGCGCGGTTGCATAACTGGACTGTGCGCTCGCGCTTTCCTCGATCGCGCCCGCCCGCGCCATGGTGCCGGCGGCCTCGCCGGCTACGGCGATCAGTGCCGGTTCCGCAACAGTGGTGCCGAAGCCAAGCCCAAAGGAAAACAGCATCAGCCACATCAGGCTGCCTTTTCGCGTCAGGGCGTGAGCGAGCGACGCGCCAAGTGGAAATAGCGCCATCTCCAGACCCTGAATGAAGACCGCCAGCCCGATTATCACCAGCAACAGCCCGAACGTAAGGTCGAGAAGATTGGGAATGCCCTGTTTCAGCACCACGAGCTGGAAGAAGGCGACGACCAGCACTATAGGCGCGAGATCCTTCGCAGCGCCGCCGATCAGCCGCAGAACTGGAAACCCCCAACCAAGCATATTCTGGCCCCCGCCGGCTGCTCTTAGCGGTGATACTCAAACGGAAGTCTTGAGTGATCGACCCGGTCTGTCAACTGCGACAGATCAGTCACGCTCAAGCGCCGGTTCCTTGACGTCGACGCCTCCCGGTTCCGACCATCCGCGCCGCACATTTGGCTTCAGCAAGAGAGGCGATGCCAT
>DEIT01000175.1 GCA_002352635.1 Hyphomicrobiaceae bacterium UBA2767
GAGTGCCTGAACGCCCCAAACGGCGACTCCAAAAAAGAAGGCGTAGAGGCAGGGCAGAAGTTCCTCGATCTCGTGACTTTCTACTCCCAGAACCTGGCAGTTCCACGCCGCCGCAATCCCGCGAACCCGGAAACCCTCGCAGGTAAGAAGCTGTTTTACGACTCTGGATGTGCCGCCTGTCACCAGCCGAAGTTTGTCACCGGTGAGATGCCTGACCAACCACATCTCTCAAACCAGCTCATCTGGCCCTACACGGACTTGCTGCTGCATGACATGGGCAAAGGGCTTGCCGACAACCGGCCCGAAGGCGTGGCCAATGGGCGTGAGTGGCGTACCGCGCCTTTGTGGGGCATCGGTCTCACGCCTACCGTCAACGGCCACAGCTTCTATCTGCACGACGGGCGCGCGCGCAGCCTCAAGGAGGCGATCCTCTGGCATGACGGAGAAGCGCGCTCGGCGCGCGACGCCTTTGCTTCTCTTTCGAAGGAAGATCGTGACCGCCTGCTTGCTTTTGTGAAGTCTCTGTAATGGCGCATTGGAGAGAACTTTGCCGGTTTTCACTGATTGTGGTTCTTGTCGTCGGCACATTTGCTATTTCCTTCGGTGCCAACGACACCCGACAATCCGTGATGTTTACATCCGCGGAGGACCGGCATTTCTATGGGCATGGCGCGTTCTCACCCGATGGCCGGTTGCTTTATGCGACCGAGAATGACTATGAGGGCCGGCGCGGCGTGATCGGCGTGCGCGATGCAACCGACGGGTATCGCCAGATTGGCGAGTTCAGCTCAGGCGGTATCGGGCCCCATGACATTGCCATGCTGCCGGGTGGCCGGACGCTGGTGGTTGCGAATGGCGGTATCGAAACGCACCCTGACTATGGCCGCGAGATACTCAATCTTGCGACCATGGTGCCAAACCTCACCTATATCGATGTGGAAACGGGTGATCTGCTTGAACGTCATGAGTTCCCGAAAGACTTGCATCGCCTTTCCATTCGCTACCTCTCGGTGGCAGAGGGCGATTCAGTGGTGTTCGGCTGCCAGCACAAGGGGGCGAAGAACGAGCAGCCCATCCTTATTGGATTTCACAGGCGCGGTGAACAGTTGCGTGTTGCAGAGATTCCAGACCATGCCAACGCGCGCCTTAAAGGTTATGTCGGCTCGATCAGCACAGACCGGTCGGGAACAATCGCTGCAGCCACATCGCCGCGTAGCGGTGTAGCGCTCTATCTGGATGTGCCAGGAAAGCGGTTTCTTGGGATCAACGATTTTGCTGATGCAAGTGGAATTGCGGCACGCAAAACCGGCCCCGGCTTTGTGCTGACGAGTGGGACCGGACGTGTGGTGCAGGCAAGACATGATGGCCTTGTCTCTCTGAGTGAAAATGCTTTTGCGTGGGATAACCACGTCACGGTGATCGCCTAGCGGTTACTTAATTCCCATGCGTTAGACAGCGAGCACGCTGCCCACCTGTTCCAATAACTCTTTGCCATCGGTTTTGATGAGGTTCTTCGCCAGTTCGCCGTGGATCCTGTCGGTTACGTATTTCGAGAGTTCCCGGCGTAAATCGCCAAGCGTCGCAGGCGCTGCGACGATAACCAATCGGTCGAATTCCCCCGCCTTTATCGCCGCTTCAATTTCTTCTGCTATTTCGCGATGAAATTCCTGTTTGGCGTGGCGCTTGGCATCAGTCGGCGGCTCCATCGCGTGACGCCCTTCACCGCCGGAATCGAACGTCCGTCCCGGACGGTCGGCATCAATCTCGCTGCTTGGCTGAAGATCCAAATCGCGAGCGTATTTTTCAACTTCGGCGATGCCATGCCCGGGACCATTGTTGAGGTACACGCGCGCATGGGCTCCATCGGCAACCAGAATGCATGTCTTGATGGGTTTCATGACTGGGACCTCCTGTCCGTTCACGGGTCGAGCAGTGTCATCGGAGATTGTGAGGAAAACAAGAGTCACGCATTGACTTCCGTCAAACTGACTGACTGTGCCTCTAGTCTCAGAGTATCGCCTTCAGGGTTTCGCGGTCCCAGTCGCCCTTTGTGCCTGTAAAACCTCGCGCCTCGGTAAAATGCGGTGTCTCTTCCGCATAAATTACTCCAAGCGGAACAGGAAACCCAGGTTGCTCGAGTTGCGCCAGCGCAAAAGCGTGATCGATGTTCGTTTCTTCGTGGACCGCAACTTCAGCGTCGCTGTTGAGGCTCGCAATCTCGGCTACCTCAAAGGCGCCGGTTTGTTCATTGAAGACGAGCCCTTTGTCATTGTCTTTGCCAAAGACCATGGGCTTCCCGTGTTCCAGGCGCACAGTGACATTCTGGGACTTGGAACGGTCATTGATCGCACCGAATGCACCGTCATGATAGACGATGCAGTTTTGCAGGATTTCAACAAATGAGGCGCCCTTGTACCCGTGAGCACGCTTTAGGACTTCCGGCAAATGGGTCTGCAGCGTGTCCGCTCCACGGGCAACGAATTTAGCTCCTGCGCCCAGCGCAAATCGGGCTGCATTGACGGGCTGTTCCACAGAACCGTTGGGGGTGCTGGGCGAGCGCGTGCCGACAGGAGATGTCGGCGAATACTGCCCCTTGGTCAGCCCGTAGATGGCATTGTTGAACAGCAGAAGATTGAGATCGATGTTGCGGCGGAGCGCATGGAGCGTGTGGTTGCCGCCAATCGACAGGAAATCGCCATCGCCGCCGACCACCCAGACGTCGAGGTTGGGATTGGCGAGTTTCACGCCCGTCGCGACCGCGGCCGCGCGACCGTGAATGGTGTGGAAGCCGTATGTGGAGAGATAATATGGAAACCGTGCTGCGCAGCCGATGCCGGCGACAAACACAATCTCGTCGGGAGAGCGGCCGATATCGGCAAGTACGCTCTTGACCACTTTCAGTATGGCGTAGTCACCACACCCCGGACACCAGCGCACTTCCTGGTCAGTTTCGAAATCACTTGGTTTCAACTGCATGACATTCATGACTGTGACGCCTCTGACCGCTTGACGAATTCTTCCTTCAGGTCGGACACATGGAAAGGCTGACCGGTGACCTGAGAAATGCACTCGACGGGCTTGAGAAATTCACTGCGAAGGATCGAGCAGAGCTGACCCGTATTGAGCTCTGCGGTCACGGCGCGCGGGAAGCGCTCGAGCAGCTCTTTCACGCCGCGCGGCAACGGGTTCAGATGGCGCAGATGGAGATGGGAGATGCGCTTACCGTCCGCGTTCAGCTCTTTTACTGCCTGCGCGATTGCGCCGTAGGTCGATCCCCAGCCAATAACGAGCAGGTCACCATCATCCGGGCCGTCTTCAAGTTTCACCTCAGACCATCGATCTGCAAGCCGGCGAATTTTCTCGGCTCGCAGGCGGGTCATCTCCTGATGATTGTCCGGGTCGTATGAAATGTGACCGCTGCCGCTTGATTTTTCGATGCCGCCGATGCGGTGCGCGTGCCCCGGTGTGCCTGGCGCGACCCACGGACGGGCAAGCGTCTCGGGATCGCGAGAGAAGGGCTCGAAATCCTCGCCATTGGCTTTGTGTTCCGGCCAGTCAATATCGGGTATCGCGTCAATGTCCGGCAATTCCCAATCCGACGCGGCGTTCGCCAGATAGGCATCCGACAGAACGATAACCGGGCTCATGGTCTGAATAGCCGTTCGTGCGGCCTCAATCATAATCCAGAAGCATTCGTCGGGTGTCGCCGGTGCCAGGACCGGAAGTGGCGCTTCTCCGTGGCGGCCGTAAATTGCCATCGTGAGGTCGGACTGTTCGGGCTTGGTCGGCATGCCCGTTGATGGCCCGCCTCGCTGTACGTCGATCACGATCAGCGGCAGTTCGACCGCCACGCCAAGTCCGATGGCTTCGGTTTTGAGGGAGAGCCCCGGACCGGAACTCGCGGTAATTCCGATCGAGCCGGCGTAGGAAGCACCAAGTGCCGCAGAAACGGCTGCAATTTCGTCTTCGGCCTGAAACGTCCGGATGCCTGCATCGAAACGGGCAAGTGCATGCAGCAGAACAGAGGCCGGAGTGATGGGGTATGAGCAGTAGACTACATCGCGCTTGCCGAGTGCTGAGATTGCGGCAATGCCATAAGCCATAGCCTGCGTCCCGGAAATGATCCTTGATGCGGCCTTGTGTTTGGCAATGCGCGGCTCCGCGAAATCGCGGATGGCCGACAGCTCAACCGTCTCGCCATAGGCGTGACCGGCCTTCATTGCCATGATGTTCGCGTCGGCCACTTCCGGCGTCTTCCTGAATTTTGAATTCAGCCAGTCTTCGGTGGTACTGAGAGGCCGGCCGAACAGCCAGTAAACGAGGCCGAGCACCCAGAAGTTTTTCGCCCGGGTCGCCTGTTTGCGGCCAAGCTCCAACGGTGCCAGCGCCTCGATGGTGCGTTTAACCACGTCTGCAGTGATGACCTGAAAGGCGTCAAGCGTCCCGTCTTCGAGAGGATTGGCCTCAAGCTTCGCCTTTTTCAAACCTCGTGCGTCGAAATGGGTTTCATCGGCAATAAGCAATCCGCCGGGCTTGAGGTGCTGAAGGTTTGTCGTTAACGCTGCAGGATTGAAGGCGACCAGAACGTCAGCCTTGTCGCCGGGTGTGAGAACTTCATCTGAGGCGAACTGAATTTGATATGCGGAGACGCCAAACAGTGTGCCGGCGGGCGCCCTGATTTCGGCGGGGTAATCCGGAAACGTCATGAAGTCGGATTTTGCATCCGCGGTGGATTTCGCAAACTCCGAACCAGCCAACTGAATACCATCGCCGGAATCTCCGGCAAATCGCACCACCAGTGGTGGCGTACGCGCGGAATCTGGCGCGTCGGAAACGACTGCTGTGTCAGCCATAGGTCTCGATCTCGTGGGCAGGCTACTCTAGGCGGAAGCCGGCGCTGGGGAAATATAGTCCATTTTATCCCGTTTGCCGGACCATTTTTCTGCATCCGCTGGCGGGTCCTTCCGCTCAGTGATGTTGGGCCAAATTTCGGAGTATTTTTGGTTCAACGCAACCCATTTCTCCACACCCGGCTCTGTATCGGGGACAATCGCCTCTTCGGGGCATTCCGGTTCGCATACGCCGCAATCGATACATTCGTCCGGGTGGATGACGAGCATATTCTCGCCCTCGTAGAAACAGTCGACCGGGCACACCTCGACGCAGTCGGTAAATTTGCAATTTATGCAGGCTTCCGTAACGGCGTACGTCATCTGTCTTTCTCTCGAATACGGCTCTTATAAGCAGGTATATGGCAGATTTCGCTTGCCGCTGTAGATATTAGATAGGCAGCGATTGCTCCACCGCAAGAGCACAATTTGATGTATTTGCCAACGGTCGTGCAGCCTGCAATTTGTCGCGGGTCTTCTGGGTTCCGCCGTAGCCACGCTGATAGGCAAGCGCCATGGAATTGGCGGCCTTGTTCCAGACGTCCAACGACTGGTCAGCGGCGACTTCAAACGCGTCGAAACCGACCTGAAGCAGGAATCCTGCCTGATCGGCAAGAACATTGCCCGTCGCACGCAGCTCGCCGGTATATCCTTGCTTGGTTCGCAACTGACGTGCCTGTGAATAGGCGCGGCCATCTGTGAAGGCGGGAAAGTCGAGCGCGATCAGATCAAGATCGTCCAGGTGGGCTGTAACTTCCTGTGGATCTACGGTGTTCTCAATTGCAATGCCGGTCCTACCCGAACGCGTCCTGATTTGATCAATCTCGGCGAGAAACCGTTCAAGGGCTACGATGACATCGCCCTGTTCTGGGAGTGGAGCATCGTCTTCCAGAACTTGCCAGGTATCATCGGCAATCTGTCCATTCTTAATGAGCGGCATAAACAGCCTCCTTGAAGGGGTCGGGGCCGACGCGGCGATAGGCTTCGATGAATGTTTCGCCGTTTTGTCTCAGGCCCACATAGGTGTCCACAATGGTTTCAACTGCGTCCGTTACGGTCTCGCTTGAGAAGCCAGGCCCGATGATCTCTCCGACTGACGCCCGTTCATCGCCACTGCCGCCGAGCGTGATCTGGTAGTATTCCTGCCCGCGTTTCTCCAATCCGAGAATGCCGATATGGCCGGCATGGTGATGCCCGCAGGCGTTTATGCAGCCGGAAATCTTGATTTTTAGATCACCGATTTCGCGCTGGCGCGCAATGTCGCCAAGACGGTTGGAGATATCCTGCGAAATGGGGATCGAACGCGCGGTCGCAAGCGCGCAATAATCGAGTCCGGGGCAAGCAATGATATCGGTTGCAAGTCCGATATTGGCATCCGCCAGTTCGTGCTTTTTCAGTTCTTGCCAAAGTCGGTAGAGATCCTGCTTGCGCACATGCGGCAGCACCAGGTTCTGCTCGTGGGTGACGCGGATTTCGTCGAGTGACAATTGCTCGGCCAGATCGGCAACCGCGCGCATCTGATCGGATGACGCATCGCCCGGGACGCCACCAACGGGTTTCAGCGACACATTGACGATGGCGTAGCCGCGCTGCTTGTGCGCGGCGACATTTCGTTCAACCCATTGAGCGAATGCCGCATCCTCTTCTTCATGCTGCATAAATTTGGGAGAATCGTCCTGCAGATCATCAAACGCCGGCGGCGCGAAATAGGCCGCGATGCGTTCCAGTTCCTGCGCGGGAGGCATGACGCGGGGTGCATCGATGCGGGTATATTCCTCTTCAACCTGGCTCGTGAATTCCTCCGCGCCTAGTTCGTGTACGAGGATTTTGATGCGTGCCTTGTATTTGTTATCGCGGCGGCCATGCAGATTGTAGACGCGCATGATCGCCTCCAGGTAGGCGAGCAGCTCTTGTTTTGGCAGCCAATCGCGTATGCGTGCGGCAATCATGGGTGTGCGGCCCATGCCGCCTCCGACCAGAACCTCGAAGCCAATCTCATCTGAGCCGTTCTTTTTGAGGCGAAGCCCGATATCATGGTATGCGATCGCTGCCCGATCGGCTTGCGCACCGGTGACCGCGATCTTGAACTTGCGCGGCAGGAACGAAAATTCCGGATGCAGGCTTGACCATTGCCGCATCAATTCCGCGTAAGGGCGCGGGTCCTCGACTTCGTCTGCCGCAGCGCCGGACCACTGGTCAGCGGTCACATTGCGAATGCAGTTGCCGCTGGTCTGAATAGCGTGCATTTCGACGTCGGCCAGATGGTCAAGAATATCCGGCACGTCCGGTAGCTTCGGCCAGTTGTACTGGATGTTCTGCCGTGTGGTGAAATGCCCGTAACCTTTGTCATATTTATCGGCGATGAATGCGAGCTTGCGCATCTGCGCGGCGTTGAGCGTGCCATAGGGAACCGCCACCCGCAGCATGTAGGCATGAAGCTGCAGATAGAGACCGTTCATCAGGCGCAATGGCCGGAACTGCTCTTCCGTTAACTCGCCCGATACACGACGGTTCACCTGGTCGCGAAACTGGTCGACGCGCTGGCGCACGAAGGTGGTGTCGAACTCGTCATATCTGTACATCTGAACCGGCCTCTAGCTCGCCAACGCCAATTGCCCGTTGGGCCTGGTGTTAAATGTGACCTGAACACTTGGCCCCGCAATTCGCCTGCGCTCACGGAATTCCACCGGAACAGGACCGGCTTCGGTTTCCTCAATCTCAATCAGATACGGATCGACAATGTCGTTCGACCGGATCGCCGGCAGAGCGCATGCTTCGAGGTCTGTTGCCTCTTCTTCAGAGCGAGCAAACTGTGCGTTCTCGATGCTCGTCAGCCAGACGTTGTCGTTGCTGAGAAAGACGGCCATGCCGTCACTGAGCTGATTAGCCGTCAGAACCTGAGGGCCCGTGATCTTCTTTGCCATGTTGAGAGTATCCCGCTATCCAACCTTGGTGGCTCGATGGAGCGATTCCAATTTTCTGTTTGATAGAATATTTTTCTTTTTTCGGGAAAATCAAGCTCAGATAATGGAATAAAAAACTACTAATCGGTCTATATAGGTATCGAAAACTAACAGTGCCCCAATTTAAGTCGCTGTGTTACGGCACGGTCGGTCAAAGTGCAATTCCACACTCATTTTCATGAAATCCAGCTCACATTTCTGCGAGTTTGGCGGGCACGAAAGATTGGCCACGTTTTTTGTTCGCGGCAGTTTGGCTTTAGCCCTGAATATTAATGCTCACCCGCCGTCGGCATCAGCCCGATCGATCACGCTGGTTCCATCCTCCACCCGGTCGCTTGGGTGCAGAATCACCCGGGCGCTGGGGTCCAGCCCTTCGAGTATTTCCGCCTCTCTCGTGTTGCGTTGCCCAATCTTGACCGGCGTGACTTTGGCTGTTCCATCCTGCACCTGGAACACAGCCCAATCCTGCGCGCTTCGGAAGAGCGCGCTGAGCGGCACTTTCACCGCATCCTCAGAGTCCCAGACCGTAATGCGAACGAACACACGAAAATCGTGGCCGAGGTGGGGCATTTCGTCCTTCGGGATGGTCAGGTCGAGAATGGTGTTGACCCGCTGCTCTTCAATACCGAGTGCGGAAACCTTGGTGAATCCGGCCGGATCAATGCGCCGCACACGTGCGCTGAGCGGCTTCAGGCCACCCCAGCCTTCGATAACGGCGTCTGCTCCGGCTTTCACCTTGACCGCATCGGTCGACAAAAGATCGACGACGATCTCCAGGTCCTTCGGATCGCCGATCCTGACCAGCGGTTCTCCGGCTTTGACGATCTGCTCGCTCTCCTTGTCGATACGCAGGACACGCCCGCTCACGGGCGCACGGACCTCGACGCAGCACGAACCGTCCTCAAGTTTCTTGCGATCTTCCTCGGGCCCGATCAGGCGGGCCTTGGCGCTCTCCAGTTCCTGTTTGCGCAATTCCAGATTGGCGTGAGCCTGTGCGAGGGCGGATTTGCGCACCTCGACATCGAGCGTTGCTTTTTCCAGAGTGCGTTGTGAGACGGTGCCGCGTTCGGCCAGGGACTCTGCGCGCTTCAGGTCGCTTTCGGCGAATTTCAGCTCCGATTCCGCGCGGAGAATTTCGGTTTCGGAGTGCCGCACCGATGCCACGGCGGCGGCGACGCTCGCCTGCAGTTCACGACGAGTGCGGATGTCGAGGAAGGAAGGATCGCTCGGCTCAATAATGGCAAGCAGGCTTTTGTCCTTCTCGACCACATCCCCCACCTCGCGCGGTGAGCGCAGCACCTTCCCGTCAATCGGGGTCGAGACTACATAGATCTCGCGAATACGCGTCTCGCCCTCCTCATCAACCGTGACCGTTAGTGGTCCCTTGCCGATGACCGCTGTGTCCACAAGGACGGGCTGCGGCAGCATTGCGTAAACGAACATGCCAACCACCGCGAGCATGACTGCGCCGCCAATGATGCGTTTGATCCAAGTTGCGTTCATGGGCCTATTCCCGGGTCTTGAGGGCTGTAATCATGTTGAGGCGGTCGACGCGTCTGCGCACGATGAGTGCGGAAGCACCGGCCGCCGCCAGCACCACCAGTGCGGAGATGGCATAGGTGTTGGCCTTGATTATGAAGGGGATGGAATAAAGATCGCTTTCAAAGCCCTGAACGGTCGCCCAGGCAAAGCCATAGCCGATGATCCATGCCAGCGGTATTGCCGCCGCTACCAACAAGCCGAGTTCCAGCAGCAATACGTGAGAGACTTCCGCTTTGGAGAAACCGAGGACTCTCAAGCTGGCGAATTCCCGGGCGCGTTCGGAAAGCTGGATACGGGCCGAGTTGTAGACGACGCCAAAGGCAATGATCACGCTTAGCACCACATACACGGTAGTCATGATGTAAATGTTTTTGGCCAGCGTCTCACGGAATTTGCGCAGAGCTTCGCCTTGCACGGCGATAGCCGAGACCGCGGGCAATTCCTTGATTTTTTTGTAGAGCTCGTCGGTTCTGCTCTTGTCGAACGCCACATGCACGCCGCTCACAACAGGAGATTCATCGAGCAGCTCATTTAGCGCGCGAATATCCATGAACACGGCGAGTCCAAGATAGGACTGAATGATGCCGGCGATCTGCACGCGGCGCGTGTTGCGACGCAGCCCGGATGATTTGAACTCGGGAGCCTTCTGGTCGCGAACTACGTTCAGAAGTGTCGGGCGGACACTCAGATCAGGCGGTCCCCTGACCCGGCTCGCATCGAGGATTTCCACGTCAACTGTGTCACCGCGTTTTAGTTTGAGCAGTTTGGCGACGCGCTCGCTCACCAGCAATCCGGATTCTGGTAGTTCCACCGGTTCATCATTTTGCCCGAGAACGCGGCTTAAATCTGCACCTGGCGGCTTTCCAGTGATGGCGAGTTTTCGATGGCGATGCCCGTGGCGCAGGCGTACCGCAACCGCCCGGTATGGTTCCGCTGCGAGCACACCCGGCAAATGTTCGACCGATTGCAGAACGTTCACCGGGCGCTCATCAATAAAATTAACGGTGGCGTCCTGCCGGTCAGCGCGGAAGTAAACAACGTCGATCATGTATTCGATGGAGTCGATGGAAAACAGCGCCGTGATCAGCAGTGAACCGCTCATTGCGATACCGAGCACCGTTAGTCCTGACCGGACGGGCCAGCGCACGATATGACGTATCGCCATGATGGTGAGCTGGCTGAAATGCCGGAACAGATGAAGTTTCTCGAGACTCAGGCGCGCATAGTTTGTCGGCATTGGTGGCGACATGGCGACCGCGGGAGGCAGGGTGAGGGCGGCGTAAATGCCACGCAAACCGCCCGCGAGCGCGGTCACCGCAGATATGCCTGCCGCAATGACGTAGATATCCATGCCCCGTTGGAAGATCAAAAACGGGAAGTGGAAGAAGTCTCCATAGAGCCGCGTCAGCCCTTGCCCGAGCCAGGTTCCAGCGGCCGCACCAATCGCAATCCCCACGCCTGCAATGATCAGCACGAGCTTCATATAGTGCCAGCCGATGGTGACAGCACCGTAACCCAGGGCCTTCAGCAGACCAATTTGTTCGCGCTCCAGAGCGATAAGCCTGGACAGGGTGATATTGATCAGGAATGCGGAAACCAGCAGAAAGATTGGAGGGATCACCTGTGCCATGGATTTGAGCTGCTTCAGCTCCGCGTCGATGAAGGCATGACTTTGCTGATCTCTGCGCGCGAATGCACCGGTGCCCCCGTATCGCTCAAGAAGCGTATCCAGTCGCTCAATTACGTCTGCCTCAACGGCATTGCGCAGCAGTTTGATGCTGACGGAGTTGAACGCACCTTCCTGATCGAACATGGCGGCGAGCGCTTTTTCCGACATCCACAGGACCCCGAAGCGCCGGTCGTCAGGAATGAGGTCGCCTGGCCCGAGTGCGTAGATGAACTCGGGCGACAGGGCGATGCCGACAATTCGCAAGGGGCGCTTGTAGCCATTCAGGATGGCGTGGAACTTGGAGCCCAGGGTGAACGAGTGCGCCTTCGCAAACGCTTCGTTGACGACCACCTCGTCAACGCGTCCGGGTTCCGGTAGCCGTCCCTCGCGCAGATAGATGCGGTTAAGCCGCAAATCGCGGTGATCAGGCAGGGACAGGGCCATGCCCGTGGCAGGCTGCACCATGCCTTTAATGTCGAGGAGTGCGAATTCGGCAATCCGCGCTTCGGCAGCAGCCACGCCCGGGATTTCAAGGATCTGTTGTTCTACGAATTGCGGTGCTCGTTTGGCGGTGGCGAATATGTCCGCAAACCGGTAACGCTCATAATAGGCGGAACGCGTTTCTTCCAGAGACCTGTACGCACCGACAGCCAGAATAAGTGTGGTGACCCCCGACGCCAAAACGAGCGCAATGGCCAGTGCCTGTGCCCACAGCCGGATAACGTCGCGCAGCAGTTTCTTGTCGAGGGTGCTCATGGTGCCATCACCATTGCACTTTCGACGGGCCCACCCGCCGCTTGTTTACGTCGGTCCGCACGATCTTGCCGTCTCCGAAATAGAAGACGCGGTGCGCAATGCCGGCGATGGCCACATTGTGGGTTATGACAGCGGTGGTGGTGCCGAGCTCCTCATTGACTGATGTGAGGGCCTCGAGCACCTGCACGCCTGTCTTTGAGTCGAGGGCGCCGGTGGGCTCATCGCACAGCAGAACCTCCGGGCGCTTGGCGATGGCACGGGCAATCGCCACGCGCTGCTGTTCACCGCCGGAGAGCTGCGCGGGGAAGTGATCGAGACGATGGCCAAGGCCCACAAGATCCAGTGCCTCGTCCGGTTTCATCGGATTTTTTGAGATTTCCGTGACCAGCGCCACGTTTTCGCGTGCACTCAAACTCGGGATCAGATTGTAGAATTGGAACACAAATCCCACATGGTCGCGCCGGAAGCGAGTGAGTTCACGTTCGCGCATGGCGGTGATTTCCGCGTCTCGGAAGAAGGCGGTTCCAGCGGTCGCGGTGTCGAGCCCGCCCAGAATGTTCAGAAGGGTTGATTTGCCGCTGCCCGAGGGTCCCAGAAGAACCGCAAGTTCACGCTCGTAAAGCGCAAGATCAACACCGGCTAACGCATGAATTTCGACCTCGCCGGTGTGGTAAACCTTGGTCAGCCCTTCAATCCGGAACATGGGCGTCGGAGCTGCGCGAGGTTGGTTTTTTTTGCGCGGTGCGGGCATCTGTCTGATGCATCATATAGAGCGGATAAGGAGAATATTAAACGATTAAGTCCACCCTGCTGGTGTGGCGTATTGGCCGCCTTATACCAATTGGTATTCATCAATCAGGCGTTTGTAACTTGCGTCTGCCGAAAGGGTCTGATCGGATACCAGATGGAGCCATGGCTGGATTCGTTTCCCGCCATGAATTGGGAGGAACGGACGGCGCGTTTGGCCCGTATTAGACGGGTGCTGTCCGCATAGAGCCAACGCCGCTATTGACGCTGGGCGGTTAGAGGTTTTGGGCTGATGAGCTCATCCGATGTTGCCGTCAAAAGCCGCGGTATGCGGCCGACGGACATCTCAGATCCGGCCTATTTTCACAAGGTCGTGGACTGCCAGTGGGCTTGCCCCGCGCACACGCCAGTTCCCGAATACATCCGGTTGATTGCGCAAAAGCGCTTCACGGAAGCTTATATGCTCAACTGGGAGTCCAACGTGTTTCCAGGTGTTCTCGGGCGCACATGCGACCGCCCATGCGAACCGGCTTGCCGACGCGGACGTCTTCAGGAAAAACCGGTGGCAATCTGCCGTCTGAAACGGGTCGCAGCGGACTATCGCGGCGATGTGTCCGACTTGCTGCCTAAAGCACCAAAGAAAAAGAACGGCAAACGCGTCGCACTGCTGGGGGCGGGACCGGCCTCACTTGTCGTGGCACGCGATCTCATGCCGCTTGGATACACCTGTGTGCTGTTTGAGAAGGACCCGAGAGGGGGCGGGCTCATGCGCACCAATATTCCGCCGTTCCGCCTGCCGGAGAAGGTGCTGGACGAAGAGGTTGGATATATCGTCGACATGGGCGTTGAGACCCGTTTCGGCGAAGAGGTGACCAGCCTCAAGGCGCTGTTGGATGAAGAGTTCGATGCCGTATTTGTCGGTACCGGAGCGCCGCGCGGCAAGGACTTGAACATTCCAGGCCGTGACGAGGCGGACGCCAACATCCATATCGGCATTGACTGGCTCACTTCTATTGCATTCGAGCACACAAAGAAGGTTGGCAAGCGTGTGGTTGTGATCGGTGGTGGCAATACGGCAATGGATTGCTGCCGTTCAGCACTGCGGCTTGGGGGCAAGGATGTTCGCGTGACGGTTCGCTCCCCTCGCGCCGACATGAAAGCGTCGGATTGGGAAATCGAGGATGCCGAGCATGAAGGCATTCCCATCTTCGATAATCATCAACCCAAGGAATTCATTGTCGAGAACGGCAAACTGAAGGGCATGAAATTCGCCCTTGTCGAGGCGGAATATTCAGATGACGGCAAACGCACGCTGGTACCGACTGGCGAAGAGGTGGTGTTCGAGTGCGATGACGTTCTGATGGCCATCGGCCAGGACAACGCCTTCCCGTGGATCGAACGCGATATCGGTATCGACTTCAACGAGTGGGAGATGCCGGACGTAGACAAGACAACAATGATGTCGACAAGGCCGGGCGTTTTCTTTGGCGGCGATGCGGCCTGGGGCCCGGAAAACATCATTTGGGCAGTAGCACACGGCCATCAGGCGGCGATCTCCATCGGCCTCTTCTGTCATGGCAAGGATCTGAAAGCAGAACGCCCAGCGCCCGGCGCCAGTCTTGTCAGTCAAAAGATGGGCATTCACGAGTGGGCTTACGACAATGACTATTCTGAAGATGGGCGCTTTGTAGTGCCCCATCAGGATCAGAAGATCACGCTCAAGGATCTGAAGGCTGAGGTGGAACTCGGGTTTGACGACGAGTTGGCCTATCTCGAAGCGGAGCGTTGCCTGAACTGCGATATACAGACGGTGTTCATCCGCGATTTGTGCATTGAGTGCGACGCCTGTGTCGACATCTGTCCTGTCGACTGCATCAATTTTACGGGGAACGGTGAGGAGCAGGATTTGCGCCCTCGATTGCGTGTTCCTGCTTCAAATTTGTCTCAGGATATCTATGTCTCAGACGTGCTCAAGACCGGGCGTATTATGGCCAAGGATGAGGACTTGTGCCTCCACTGCGGACTGTGCGCGGAACGCTGTCCGACGGGCGCATGGGATATGCAGCAATTCACCTATGTGGAACGCCAGGCCAATCCGGCTGGCCAGCCCAATTGCATGGCGTATATCAAATGAAACGGTCCTTCGATTTCGTTATCAAATTTGCCAATGTGAACGGCTCTGGTTCGGCCAGTGCCAATCTGCTGTTCGCCAAGTCGCTGTTCCGGATGGGGCTCGGCGTCGTGCCAAAGAACATCTTTCCGTCAAACATCCAGGGGCTGCCGACCTGGTATGAGGTTCGCGTCACCCAGGCCGGGCGCACCGCGCGACGCGATGGCGTCGACATCATGGTTGCGATGAACGCGCAAACCTATTCGCAGGACATTGCAGAGATCACGGCTGGTGGATATCTCATGTACGATTCCAGCCTGCCGCGGCCGTTTTCGCGCAAGGATATTACTATTCTCGGCATGCCTATCGCACGCATGTGCGCGGAGGTTTATGAGCGCCCCCGCGAGCGCCAGCTGTTCAAGAACGTCGTTTATGTCGGTGCGCTGACGGCACTTCTGGACATGGACTTCGATGTCGTGAAGCAGGCGGTTTATGACCGTTTTGATGGCAAGGACCACCTCATCGGGCCAAACATCAAGGCGCTTGAGATGGGTCGCGAGTATGCGCTCAAGAATTTTGACTGCCCGCTGCCCATCCGAGTGAAGCCGGGCAAGGGAGACAAAGACCGCATTATGGTCACCGGGAATGAGGCAGCGGCGTTGGGCTGCGTCTATGCCGGTGCCACGGTCGCTGCCTGGTATCCGATTACTCCTTCTACGTCGCTCGCAGAAGCCTTCGAGCGTCACGCCAAACGTTTGCGCGTCGACAAGGATGGCAAGCGTCAGGTTGCAGTCATCCAGGCTGAGGACGAACTGGCGGCGATCGGCATGGTCATTGGTGCCGGGTGGAACGGCGTGCGCGCATTCACGTCCACTTCGGGCCCGGGCATTTCTCTGATGTCTGAGTTCATGGGGCTGGCTTACTTCGCAGAGGTGCCGCTGGTTCTCTTTGATGTCCAGCGCGGTGGGCCATCCACGGGCATGCCGACACGTACACAGCAGTCAGACATTACCACATGCGCCTACGCCTCACATGGCGATACCAAACAGGTTCTGTTGTTCCCAGCGGACCCGAAAGAATGTTTCGATTTGACAGTCGAGGCTTTTGATTTGGCGGAGCGTTTGCAGACGCCGGTTATCGTCATGAGTGATCTCGATATTGGAATGAACGAGTGGGTAACGAAACCGCTCGAATGGGACGATGCGCGCGCCCACGACCGAGGCAAGGTGATGGATGCGGAGATGCTCGACCGGGTGGAGTATTTCGGGCGGTACTGGGATGTGGATGGAGATGGTATTCCCTACCGCACCTTGCCCGGTACCCACCCCTCCAAGGGTGCGTTTTTCACGCGTGGTTCATCCCATGACAACTTCGCCACCTATACCGAAGATGGTGAAGTGAACGCGGAAAACCTGGACCGGCTCACCCGCAAATTCGCGACAGCAGCAAACTTCATGCCCAAACCGGTTATTCGCAAAAGCGGCCGTTCCAGCAAACTCGGTATTATCAATTTCGGCTCTACCGAACCTGCGGTGCGCGAAGCTTGTGAATTGCTGGCGCGGGAAGGGTACAAGCTGAATACCATGCGGCTGCGCGCATTTCCTTTTGGCAAGCAGGTGACCAGGTTCGCCGACCAGCATGAACGCATTTTTGTGGTCGAACAGAACCGCGATGCACAGATGCGCTCGCTGCTGATGACCGAAGCCGGTATCCCGGGCGAGAAGTTGGTGCCGGTTTTGAACTATGACGGCATGCCGCTCACTGCGGAGTGGGTGAAGAATCAGATCGAGGCCGTGATCGAAACAGACAAGTCGGTTGCAGCCGCGATGCAGTTGTCTATGCGGGCAATGTAGGCGCACAAGGGAGAGCAGGGCAGCCATGACCTATATGAAGAAACCATCGGTTCGCCACCCGGACCTGCCCAAGAACGAGCTTGGCTTGACCCGGCGCGACTACGAAGGGCTGGTCTCAACACTGTGTGCGGGGTGTGGCCATGATTCAATCTCCGCCGCCATCATCGAGGCGTGCTTTGAACTTGATCTTCCAGCGCATCGCCTGGCGAAGCTTTCCGGTATCGGCTGTTCGTCGAAAACGCCGACCTATTTCCTGAACCGCAGCCACGGTTTCAACTCGGTTCATGGCCGTATGCCCTCGATCGCGACAGGTGCCAATCTCGCCAACCGGGATCTGATCTATCTGGGTGTATCAGGCGACGGTGATACTGCATCGATCGGATTGGGGCAGTTCTGCCATGCTGTGCGCCGGCGAATAAATATGGTTTATATCGTTGAAAACAATGGAACATATGGGTTGACCAAGGGTCAGTTTTCCGCCACGAACGACAAAGTCTCGCAATCGAAGAAGGGCGAGGCCAACCTGTTCGAGGCGTTTGATCTCTGTACACTTGCAATCCAATTGGGCGCGGGTTTCGTAGGCCGGGGCTTCTCCGGTGACAAGGGGCAACTGGTGCCTCTGATCAAGGCTGCACTCCGCTACAATGGCTTTGCTTTTCTTGATATCATCTCGCCATGCGTCACGTTTAACGACCACGAAGCGTCGACAAAGAGCTACGGCTATGTGCGTGCGCACAATGAAGCAATGGACCGGCTGGATTTTGTGCCGAAGCTTCAGGAGATCACCGCCCAGTATGAGGAAGGTGAAACCACGAGCGTGCCCATGCATGACGGGTCGATGATGCGCCTGCACAAGCTCGACAAGGACTATGATCCACGCGACGCGGACAACGCACTTGCGATCTTGCGCAAGCGGTATGAGCGGGGGCAGGTTGTCACCGGCTTGCTTTATGTGGATGACGACGAAGCGGACCTGCATGAGTTGCTGAATACGACAAAGGAACCGATGAACGCGGTGCCGATGAGCGAACTATGTCCAGGGAGCGGGGAGCTCGAAAAAATCAACAAAGATTTCCGCTGAGCAAGACGGATTTGCGCCTAGCGTTTGGCGATTAGTCGCGCCGCCACCAGGGCCACAAAAGCGATGATCGCCATTACGAAGGTGAATATGATCACCTGATTGTAGCCACCCCACTCCCAAATGACCGATCCGATTGTCGGCGCGAATGCAAAACCCACCAGAAAAATCGACGCCAAAACGCCCGACACCAATCCGAAATCCTGCCGACCCAGATATTCGGCAATGATGATGGGCCGCAGTATACTAACAACCCCGTGTCCGGCCCCCTGAAACAACACAAAGCTGACCAGAAGGGCTGGAACGGCAGTGGAGCCGTAGAGCGAGAACGATGCAATCGCTGCTGCGAGCGTGCAGGTCATGAAGATGAAGCTGGTCGAAACATGGCGGTCCGCGGCCATCATGGCGAGACGGCCGGCCACCTGCATGGGTCCGATCATGGAGATCGCCAGAATGGCCGTCTCCTTGTGCACGCCATGCGTATCAAGAATAGGCAGCAGGTGATTGATAATGACACCATGGTTGACCGCCATGGTGATGAAACACAGCGCCAGGCACCAGAATAGCGGCGATCGAATCAGGCGCATCCCTGCGTCCAACTTTTTTCCAACCGGAAGTGTGCTCACATGGGGTTGTGTGTGCGCGCGCCCGCAGGAATGCCAAAACAATGGCACTGCAACTGCGATGATCGCGACAGCAAAAACAATCAAAGCCGTACGCCAGCCGAAGGCGGCGGCCAGTGCATTTGCGCTTGGAAAGGAGACCGTTCCGGCAAGCCCGGCGACCAGGGTTACAAGCGTGATGGCCCGTTTCGCTTGATCGCCCATGGTGTGTGTGAGGATTGCGAAACAGGCATCGTAGAGGCATCCGGCCATCGCCAGCCCAAGCAACACCCATACTGCGTAGAACTGCCACAGCGTTGTCACCTGCGACAGGAGCACAAGCAATACCGCGCCGCTAAACGCGCCGCCTGTCAGCAGGATACGCCCATGTCCGTGATCGATAATACGCCCAGCGATCGGTGAAGACGCGGCCGAGACCAGAAGCGAAATAGTCAGAGCGCCTGTCAGTTCGGTTTTTGACCAGCCGAAATCCTTCTCCCACTCCAACAGGAGCGCAGGAAACGAATAGTACATGGCAGCCCAGACGATTGTCTCCGCAACCGCAAGGGGCCAGACTATGCGACGGAATATTCGGGAAGGTGCTGCGCTCATCTCAAGGCGCTGTATACAGGAAAAACGCCAGCTCCGCTTGGGAGCTGGCGATCTACTCAGCTAGACGCGTCCCTTCCATGGCACGACTGTTCGCTCAATCCACCGCATGAACAGGTCGAATGAATAAGCGATGATGCCGATCACGATAATGCCCATGACAACGACCGACGTGACCAGAAATTCCGACGCGCTCATGATCATGGCACCCAGGCCCTGCTGTGTCGCAACCAGCTCGGCGGCGACAAGTGTTGTCCAGCCGAACCCGATGCCAATGCGCATGCCGGTCAGAATCTCCGGCATTGCCCCTTTAAGGATCACATGCCAAAGGACCTGTGCGCGGCTCGCGCC
>DEIT01000131.1:0-2743 GCA_002352635.1 Hyphomicrobiaceae bacterium UBA2767
TCATCCGCCGTGTTCACATGCGGAACCTGCACGCCCATCGCGCCCAAACCCAAAACCCTCATGATTTCATTGGGATTTTTCGTTGGCGGACGTACGATGGGTGTCACATCAGCGGCCTCCGCAGCCATGATCATCAACTCTACGCTTTCCAGCGAAATCGTCCCGTGCTCGCAGTCAATCAGCACCCAGTCGAAGCCCAGACCTCCAGCCATCTCGACCATTTGCGGTGAAGGGATCATAATCGACAGCCCGAAAGCCGGTTCGCCGGCAGAAAACTTCGCTTTCATTTTGTTGGGTCGCATGACCGGGCATCCCTGTTGTTGACGTGTGTAGCGGCAGTGTTTCAGAGCGATGCGTCCTCGCGGCGCATCATGGTCGGGGTCGCATGTGGAAGCTTGTGTGCAAGAAGTGCCTGTTTGCGCATCAGATTGACTTTTGCCGGAACGGATAAATGTCCCGTGCGGCCCTGATAGTACCGATAGAGGACATGCACGTTCGTCATCATCCGTTCAGGCGAATCCCAGTTGGCAAAGGACTGTCTTCCAAAGTCCTGGCTTTGAACGATACGGAGCGCGGCTTCCTGTTCCGGTACGCCCTTGTCGAATTGGTCACGCGCCGCGCCGCCAGTGTATTCCCAATAAGCCTTGACGGTGCGGACGCCGGATTTGTCGGTCACCGCCCCGTGGCCGGGAACAATGGTTTCGACGTCCAGATCAAGGATGAGGTCCAGCGCCCGCAGCCAATTCTCAACCGGCCCGGCCCACATGACCGGTGTGGAACCGATGAATAGAATGTCTCCCGCGAACAGCGTCCTCGCATCCGGCACGTAAACCATAAGGTCGCCGGTGGTATGGGCCGGCCCTACCTCGATGAGTTGCAGGCGTCTGCCGCCAACTTCGCGCCATGCAGTACCGGAGAATGTTGTTGTCGCCGGCGTGTGTCTAACCTCATCGAACGCATAAGGAAGACACATGGCGCTGAACCAGTGCCCAACCCGGCTTGCCTGCTTGAGTGGCAGGGATTTCAGGGCTATCCCAAGCTTCTCAAACGCGAGCATGGAGCCGGGCTTGTGCAATTCCATTTCTGCGAGAGCCGCGTCGGATGTAATGCGCTCAACATGGGTTTCGACAAGCTGATTGCCCCAAAAATGGTCTCCGTCGGCGTGCGTATTCACGAGCGTGGCGAGCGGAGCCTCTCGGAAGATTGGCACCATGGCATCGAGCATCGATTGCGTATACCGAAGGTCCCAAAGCGTATCGATGAGGAGAGATTCTCCATCTCCAACCACGAGACCGGCATTGGACTCCCCCCACGACCCGTTGGGCACCATCCATGAATACAGATCGTTGCCCAGATCCCACAGGCCTTCCTCATATGCGGGCGCTTCGCGAAAGCGCGTCCGTTTGGCGCCGGTTGGCGCGATGCATCGGGCCTTTACTGCTGGCATGCTTCACCGTTTGGCAGGAACTCGAGGAGGTGCGTTTGTGACTGGAGGAGCGATCCTGTTCCGCAGAACGCCGATTTTCTCAACCTCGAGTTCCACCACGTCTCCAGCATTAAGTGTCCGCCCGAGTTCCAGCCCTGACCCTTTTCCAAGCTTACCCGAACAGGTGCCCGAACCAATGAACTCACCAGGATATAGGGTCTCGGACTGAGAAATATAGGAGATGATCTTCTCAAACGTCCAATGCATGTCACTAGTGGTGCCGCGCGACCATTCCTCGCCGTTCACGCGAGCTGTCATCGTGAGGTTGTAGGGGTCGGGAATGTCATCCGGAGTGACCAACCAGGGACCGATTGAGTTGCCGGTATCGAAATCCTTCCCCTTGGCAGGGCCAAGCCGTCCCTTCATTTCCTTCATCTGGATGTCACGCGCCGAGAAATCGTTGAAAATTGTGTAGCCAGCAATGTGATCGCGTGCGGTTGACAATGGGATGTCGCGGCCGCCCTTGCCGACAATTATGCCCCACTCCAGTTCATAGTCGAATTGCTGGGTATATGCAGGCATTCGCACGACCGCACCATGGCCAACGACGGAAAAGCGATTACTCTTGTAGTAGAGCGGACGCTCATACCACGCCTTGTTGAGCAAATAGGCCAGGCTCCGGCGACGGCCAAACCATCTTTCCAGCATCTCATCAATCTTTGCAAAGGAGCCCAGTCCGACTACGCGGATTGAGTTGATAATATGCTCCTCGAAAGACATGGCATCGCGCACCGATTCAGGTATCGGAACCGGACTGAGAAACGTTGCGCGCGAAGCCGGCACAATGGCCGCGGCCGGTTTTTGATCCGCCACGAAGTCCTGAACCAGGTAGGCCTTATATTGTGCCTCCGCTCCAGCCTGCAAAAAAGACAGCATGCTGTTGAAATAGGGCGTGGGCGCACCCTCCATGGCCACAATACCCACCTGCAGCAAGGCGACGGCTTTGTCATTGTTGATGAGCGCGCCGATCTGCGGGCGCCCATCCTGTCCGATGATTGTGGCGAGCTTCAACGCGATTGCCCCTTGTGGACTCTTATCATACGCCCTTTTTGGGTGAAGGTGCTGCGGAGAGACATCCGGGTCAATACCCACCGATGCGATGTGCTTATCATGGTGTTAAGAGGCCATAGTGTGTCTGGATAAGAATCTCGTGAGCAACAATTTTTTGTTTCTGACATCAAGCTGCACTGGCGTACGCTTTAAAGCATGATCCGCTCAAATCTGATACGCGTATTGATCGTACTTTATGCGCTGATT
>DEIT01000131.1:2781-7533 GCA_002352635.1 Hyphomicrobiaceae bacterium UBA2767
TCCTGGCAGTGGATGTTTCACTGTCAATGGACAGCTTCGAGCAGCAACTGCAGTTGCAGGGCTATGTCGACGCATTCCGTGACCCGGAAGTATTGCGCGCGATAGAGACCGGCCTCCACAAGAAGATCGCCGTCGTCTTTGTGGAGTGGGGTGGCGTTGAATTTCAGAATATCAAAGTGCCGTGGACGTTGGTTGACGGAAAGGATTCCGCGAACAAATTTGCCGAAGCGCTGGGCAGGCGCAGGCTTACCGCCCTGCCGCTCACTTCTATTTCGACCGCGGTCATTTTCTCTTCAGCATTGTTCGAGAAAAGCGAGTTCAAGGGGACGCGGCGGGTAATCGACGTTTCCGGCGACGGACCCAACAACCAGGGCCTGTCGGTGACCAATGCGCGTGATGCGGTCGTCAGGCAGGGCATTACGATAAACGGTCTCCCGGTCATGCTTCGCATTGGGCAGGCACCGGGTTTTTTCGATCTTGAAAAGCTCGATGTCTATTATGAAGACTGCGTAATCGGCGGTCCGGGAGCCTTCATCGTGCCGGTACATGAAGAAAAGAATTTCGCCAGCGCCATTCGACGCAAGCTGATCCGGGAAATCTCTGGTGCTCCGGCACGGGTCATGCGGGCGCAGGCGGTGCCCTGGAAGGCACCGCCGCGCATCGATTGCCTGATCGGCGAGAAACTCTGGAACGAATGGCTGGGGTATCAGGACTGACCCTGTACCCACGCCCATATTCCGCTAAACAGAATTGCGTGCGCTGATCACCCAGGAGCTTGAGTCGAGAATGACGCCTTCGGGGGTTTGATGCTTTTTGAGCTCATTCGACAGTGCGGCAACAACCTCATCATGTCGTTGCACGGCGAGATCGCCGGCTTCGCGGTAGATTTCACCCGCAGGCCCCAGGGCAAGCTGAAAATCAAT
Organism: Hyphomicrobiaceae bacterium UBA2767; assembly: GCA_002352635.1. GTDB lineage: Bacteria > Pseudomonadota > Alphaproteobacteria > Rhizobiales > Methyloligellaceae > UBA2767. Next base: position 3,705 of record DEIT01000131.1, read on the forward strand.
CGCATCCTGAAGTGTATTGCCGACCATCAGGGGTGCATCCACGCGCTCAAAAACAATGTCGTCGTAGCCCGCAATATTGAGCTGGGACGTCACCATCTCCTGATCCGCCATGGAAAACGGCCCTGGTCCGCAAGTCCGCGCATCATCGCCCGGTGGGGGCAGGATTTCCTTGATCACCTCTTTCGGCATGCCGAGCCAGGGATTGTCATCAATGGTACGCCAGACAATCATCGTCATTATACCGTTCGGTTTCAAAGATTTGCGCATTGCCCGAAGACCAGCCACCGGGTTTTCAAAGAACTGAGTTCCAAATCGTGAAAAACAAAAGTCGTGAACAGGCTTGAACGGATAGCTCTGTACGTCTGCTTCCAGGAACGTCACATTCTCAACGCCTTCGGCTTTTGCATCCTTACGTCCAAATTCCAGAAAGGCATCGCAGCAATCGATGCCGAGGACAGATCCCTCGTCTCCGACGATTTTGCCAAATGCGATGGCTGTGTCGCCAAAACCGCAGCCGACATCAACAACAGAGTCGCCTTCATGCACATTGAGGGTTGGGAAAATTTTTGCGCTGTGATGCGTGAGGCCGCCAACGAGAACATGACGGTATTTAACAAATTTCGGAACCAGGACTTCGTTCCAGAAATCGACGAACTCGGTGGTCTGAGTAATGGGTTCTGCAGTGCTCATGGTGGCTCCATCCGCAAAGTACCTCTTGGGGTAACAATGCGCAGTATAAGAAGAAACACCCATCAGGGTGAATTCACTGGGTTGAATGTGTCCGTTGAGCGCGATGTGGGGGTGTAGCTGTGATTCAGCAACTTTCGCGGGCAATAAAAACGTAACAGTCATGTAACAGTTTTCAAACGAAAGCGAGGTCGTATGACATCGGATGGTGCGGTCGCGAACCCACACAATGATTGGCGTGCGGCCCACGTATGAAGTAAAAGCGGTTAACATGAAAACTACTGGCCGCCGCGGCTATCATCACGGCAATCTCAAACAGGCACTGCTCGAGGCTGCACGGCAGCTGATCGAGAAGCAGGGTGCGGCTGGATTTTCGCTGACGGAAGCTGCGCGGCTTGCTGGCGTTAGCGCTGCCGCTCCTTATCGCCATTTCCGCGACCGAGAAGCATTACTCTCGGAAGTCGCAAAATCGGGATTTGAACAGTTCTCCGACCGGCTTGAGGCAGCATGGCAGGGGGGGCATCCATCACCGCTCAAGGCTTTTGAGAATGTCGGGCGCGCCTATCTGGCATTTGCAAGTGAAGAGCCAGCAAGCTACGCGGCGATGTTCGAAGCCGGGTTGTCTGTCGATGATACGCCTGAATTGAAGGCGGCGGCAGATCGCTCATTTGACGTTCTCAACCGCATCACAGCAGCCATTGCGGAAACGGCGCCCGAAGCCAATCTTCCACCTGGAGCGCTAATGAGCCTGCACATCTGGGCCATGAGTCATGGTATCGCGACACTGTTTTCCGATGGCAAGCCGTGTCGGGGAAAGGTTCCTCTTGCAAGCGATGAAATTCTGGAAGCGGGCATGCTGATTTATCTGAGGGGTCTCGGCATTATTCCGACGGAAAAATAGCGCCCACACCGTAAATTAGATGAGGCGTCCCGCCGCACCCTGCAATTTTTCGCGCACATTGCCTTGACAGTGACAGTTCGATACCCATTTATGTTAATGTTAATCACATTAACAACAAGAGGACCCCAATGGAGCTAACTCAAACGCTGGACGGCTATGGAAAGCCCGCATGGATCGCATTGATGGTGCTGAGCTTCATCGTCTTTTGGCCGATCGGCCTGGCGGTCTTGGTCTATCTGATATGGAGTGGACGAATGGGATGCAAATCGCACAGCTGGAAGAGATCGGCGGAGAAGAAATGGCAACGTGCCCGGACCACGTTCCGCTCCACAGGCAATGCGGCGTTCGACGAATATCGTGAAGAGACGCTCAGGCGGCTGGAAGAAGAGGCTGATGAATTCAGGTCTTTTCTGGATCGATTGCGGGCCGCTCGCGACAAAGCCGAGTTCGATCAGTTCATGGACGACCGCGACCGCAATGGCGACAAGCCAGACGACAAAGCGGGAACCGTGCCCCAATCGGGCTAAGGCTTTGTGGCCAGGGCTTTACACGAAGAAACAAGCGCGGGGCTTCGCCCCCGCGCTTTTTAATTGGGCTGGCCGAAACCTCCACCTGTTGGCGTCCTGATAATGATGGCGTCTCCCGCGTCCAGCACCGTCTGATCGCATCCTTTGAGAGGTTCGACCGTACCATCAGTGCGGCGCACGGCATTTGTCCCGCATTCACCGGCCTCACCACCCATCAAGCCAAACGGCCGGACGTCGCGGTAACCGGAGAGGATCGCGCAATCCATGCGTTCGAGAAACCGGATAGTGCGAGAGATGCCATTGCCGGCATGCCATTTTCCCTTGCCGCCGGATCCGTCGCGGATATGAAAGTCTTCAAGAAGGACCGGGTACCGCAACTCAAGGATTTCCGGATCCGTGAGGCGCGTATTGGTCATGTGAACATGTACGGCATCGGTCCCGTTGAATCCTGGTCCTGCGGGTGATCCGGAGCAAATGGTCTCGTAATACTGATACTCATCGTTGCCAAAAGTGAGATTGTTCATGGTGCCTTGCGAGGGACCCATGGCGCCAAGTGCTGCAAACAGGCAGTTGGTGATGACCTGACTGGTTTCGACATTGCCGGCAACAACAGCGGCCGGGTATTTCGGCGACAGCATGCAATCGTCGGGCAGAATGATGTCGATAGGTTTCAGACAACCGGCATTCATCGGGATGCGGTCGTTGACCATCACCCGAAACACGTAGAGCGTGGCTGCACGGGTGACCGGTTCAGGCGCGTTGAAATTGTTGTCCTGTGCAGGGCTTGTGCCGGTGAAGTCGATTGTCGCCCTGCGCGCCTTCTTGTCGACGCGAATAGCAACACGGATGTGCGTACCCTGATCCATCGTGACTTCGAAGCTTGAGTCGTTCAGCACATCGATGACACGGCGAACGCTCTCTTCCGCATTGTCCTGCACGTGCCCCATATAAGCGTGAACGGTTTCCAGACCGAAATGGGCGACCATATTGCGGAGTTCCTGCACGCCTTTCTCGTTGGCAGCGATGTGCGCCTTGAGGTCTGCAATATTCGCATCAGGATTGCGGGCAGGATATTTGGCGCCGGTCAGGAGCGCGCGGGTTTCGGCTTCGCGGAAGCGGCCATTTTCGACGAGCAGAAAATTGTCGATGTAGACGCCTTCTTCATCGATGGTTGTGGCGTTCGGGCTCATGGAACCAGGAGTAATTCCGCCGACATCCGCATGATGTCCGCGGCTTGCCACATAGAAGAGAATTTCGCTACCCGCTTTATCGAATACCGGCGTGATCACGGTAATGTCCGGCAGATGAGTTCCACCGTTATAGGGCGCGTTCAGCATGTAAACGTTGCCGGCGCGAAGTTTGCCTTTGTTTTCGTGGATGATCGTCTCGACCGAACGGTCCATGGAGCCCAGGTGCACGGGTATATGCGGTGCGTTGGCAATAAGCTGGCCTTCGCCGTTGAAGACGGCGCAGGAGAAATCGAGCCGCTCCTTGATGTTGACTGATTGCGCCGTGTTCTGCAGCGCCACACCCATCTGCTCTGCAATCGCCATGAAGAGGTTGTTGAATACCTCAAGCATGACCGGGTCCGCCTCGGTGCCGATCGCGTCTTGTCGCGGCCGTACTTCAGTCCGCGTCAGCAGGAGGTGATCGTGGGAGGTCACCTGCAGGCTCCAGCCAGGTTCAACTATGATCGTTTGATGGTCTTCGATGA
>DEIT01000253.1:0-1365 GCA_002352635.1 Hyphomicrobiaceae bacterium UBA2767
AGCGAATTCCGAAATGTCGAGTTCGCGATTGTAAAGCGATACGGCAACCATAAGTTGTACAATCATGTCCATCTGCACCGGATCACTGCCCGATTCTTCGGTAATGCTGGTGCAGCTGTGGTGCATGATGTCTTCAGCCTGTTCGATATAGAGTTCCGCGGCCTTGTCGGCAGCGGCTGAACCCGCCAGCGCGAATTGCATGGCCGGAATAGCGATGAGTGCGGCAAGTATTTTTTTCATGTCAATCTCCTGCCTCGTCCAGAGGTTTGTTTTGAATTCAGTGGTTTAAATCCCGCGACTAGCGGCGGCGGCCCCGACCACGGCCGCGTCCGCGCGAATATCGTCTTTTGTATTTTGGCTTCCTGCTCCTGCTCCTCTGGGTGGCACCAACGAGCGCGCCAGCGATCGCGCCAGTTTGTGCGCCTCGACCACCGTCGACCAGCGCTCCGACACCAGCGCCGATGATCGCACCTTGGAGGACATTTTTGCCGCGCCTGGCGTCAGCAGAGTCCGCCGAAAGGCCGATTAAGAGTGCCGCAGTGCATGCGACCACGCCCAACAATCGCGGGCGTAGAATTCGTCCCATACTATTTTGATGCATGAGTTTTCTCCTTGATATGCAAAGCATTGAAAGGGTGAAGAATAAGAATTTGTCATCACAGGCTAAGTCTTGGGGGACAATACGCCAGTTTTTTGACAGACAGCGAGGCTTGCGACCAGTCAAAGGCGGTGTGTTCTCGGGTTGGTGGTGATTGTTGCAGTGAATCAGAGATGCCGCAGAGTCGACTCACGCACCCGCCATCGTGAGCCCTGCCTATCCCATCTGCGCTAATCAGGCAAAGGATGGTGCATTTGCCGTCCCGATCATGCGCCGGAGGTAAGGCTCAAGAATAGCTTTTGCTACTCAGCGGCCACTTTGTATTTCCGCGCATATTCCAGCAATGCGTTGTCGGCAACAGCCTCAATCGGTGTGAAATCGCGGTGAGCGATCCATTCTTCCCGGCTGAACTTCGTGATGTGGTTGGAGACAGCACAGAGCGTGAGGTAGACGATTTTGCGTGGGTAGGGTGTGATGTTGGGCGGCGAGGCATGCACCATATTTCCATGGAACATCAATACCGCGCCGGGCTTGCCGGTCGGCGCGATTATTCCACCCTCATCAACCAGCCTTGTGATGGTTTTCTTGTCCAGCGTCCAGAGCGGATAGGACGTTGTTTCAAGATCATGCCCAGCGTCGAGCACGCCATGTTTGTGGCTCTTGGGGATGATCATCAGTGGCCCGTTGATTGCCATAACCTCGTCCATGAACACGGCAATGTTCATGGCGCGTGGCTCGGGCATGCCGTCATCGCGCGCCCATGTCCC
>DEIT01000253.1:1435-6375 GCA_002352635.1 Hyphomicrobiaceae bacterium UBA2767
GCGCCTGAGCTTTCACGCCAGACTTCCTTGCGGTCCGACTTGTAGATTTCTTCCGCTTCGGCGCGCAGCACCGCCACTTCATCATCCGAAAAACATTCGGGCAAAAACAGATACCCTTGCTCGTCAAATTCTGCGAGCTGGGTGGCTAAGAGCTTCATGGCTTCCTCCCAAACGAAACAGTTTATGTTTCGACAGAGAATAACGCGTGCTTCACGGATTGCCCAGCGGCGCGAAACAGTAGGCGTGCCTGCAACTATTTGCGTTTCCCTGCCATCGCGCTAGTGTGCCCAAATCCTGCGTGACCTTCTGTGAGGTTTTCCATGAACGCCCGTGCCGCGATTCCCGCCGCCCTCATCATTGCTGCCGGTCTGGCGCTCGCTGGTTGGCTCGCCGGGCAGGGATTGGTCGAAAGTCGGCTCGGCCACCGCACGGTGATAGTGAAGGGTTTCTCTGAACGACTAGTCAAAGCGGACATTGGTTTTCTACCGGTTCGCTTCAATGCCGTGGGTCCCGACCTTGCGACCACGCGAGGGTTGCTGGAGAGCTCCGAGAAGGCTGTGTTTCGTTATCTGCAGGGAAAAGGCTTCAAACCGGAAGACTGGGAAGTGCAGAATGTCCGGGTGGAGGATCGGTTGGCGTCCTACAATTCCTCGGCGCCACGGCCGAACCGCTTCGTTCTGACCGAAGACATGGTGGTGCGCTCAAACGACGTGGAGAAGCTGGCAGTCGCGTCGCGCAATATTTCCGACCTCATTCGCGATGGTGTGGTGCTTACTTCAGATCAGTACAATTCCGGTGCGTCGTTCGTGTTTACCAAACTCAATGACCTCAAGCCGGAGATGCTGACCGAGGCAACCAAGCGGGCGCGCGAGGCGGCAGAGCAATTTGCGCGTGAGTCAGGTGCCAAGGTTGGTGCAATCTTTTCCGCCAATCAGGGCCTGTTCACCATTGGCCCTGCGATCCAGATTCCCAACGAACGTCCGGACAAGCAGCTGGAAAAGAAAGTCCGTGTGGTGACAACGATCACCTATTTCCTGACGCGCTAACCACTCAGCCATAAAATCACGATCAACAGGAATATGAAAACGAAGGGCATGAACAGCCAGCGCAACATCTATGTGTGCTCCTGGTGGGCCGGAAGAGGGCGGCTTCAGCGGTCTTCAGCTTCGCGCAAGCCAGGGATTGGTGGCAAGCGGCGAGGCACAGGCGAGGATTGTATGATCGATGTGTTGGTCATCGCATAGGGCATGATCTCGTCGATCAATTTCTCGAGCTCACCCACCGACGCCACATGCGCACGCGCGATGAAACAGTCCTCGCCGGTGATGCGGTCACATTCAACGATTGCCGGCAAACCGTCCAGGATCTTCGCAACCTTGTTGTATTGGCCTGGCATGGGCCGAATGCGAATCCATGCTGCGAGTCCAAGCCCGCAAGCACTCGGATCTATCGTTGCGCAATAGCCGGTGACGACCCCGGCTTCTTCAAGCCGCTTGATCCGCTCCGACACGCTCGGAGCTGAGAGGCCGACGGTACGGGCGATCTCGGCAGTGCTTGTGCGTGCATCTTTGACGAGGATGCTCAAGATTTTCGTATCAATTCCGTCTATGGGGTAATTTTCGTATCGAATACGTTTAATCACATCTGATCTCTGTTTTTAAGTTTATACGATGTTTAAGGCTATGATTGTGTAAGGTTTATATTGAAAATACCTCCTATAGTAAAGTACCTGGGAGGTGCCAATGAGCCGTTCGAATACGCCCGCCTTGACGGCCGCCGCGCACCGTGTGCCGCCCCATCTGTGGTTTGGTGTCAGTGCCGTGTTCCATTATTTGGGGCCTGCATTCGCGGTCCTGCTGTTTCCCGCGGTTGGCGTGCTGGGGGTCGCCTGGCTCAGGATTGCCTCGGCGGCAGCCGTCTTCGCTGTGGTTCGCAATCCATGGACCACATTCACCAGATGCGAGCCGCACACGCGCATCCTGCTGATCGCTCTCGGTGCCTGTCTCGCGGTGATGAATTCAGCATTCTATCTGGCACTCGACCGGCTCCCCATGAGTCTTGTCGCTGCAATGGAGTTTGTCGGAACCGTTGGTGTCGCTCTTTACGGCCTTAGAACGCCGCGCAATCTGTTTGCGCTTGTTCTTGCCGTGGTCGGCGTACTCATACTGATCGATGTGCGCTGGTCGGCCGAACCCATCGGTTTGATGTGGGCGGCGCTCAATGGAGTCCTGTTCGTCGGTTACATCATACTCGGACACCGGATCTCGCAGGCAGGTGCCAGCAGCGGCGTCGAACGGCTTGGGGCGGCAATGGCGATCGCTTTCCTCTTCGTCATGCCCATCGGTATCGTCGAGGCGGTCAAGGCGTTTGGCTCAATGACGCTGGTCCTCGCCGGCATAGGCGTAGGGCTATGCTCATCGGTTATTCCCTATGTCTGCGATCAACTCGCCATGTCGAGATTGTCACGCGCGAGCTTCGCGTTGCTTCTATCTCTGCTGCCGGCAACCGCAACCATCATTGGCGCCGTCGTTCTGGCCCAATTCCCCGACCCCGCTGACATCCTTGGTATTTTGCTCGTTATGGTCGGTGTGGCCCTCCATAATCCCGGAAATCAGTCCTAGATACTCCGCTTCGGGTGGATGAGTGGCCAATTTCCCTTGCGGCTCCGCGCGACCGGGCCTAGGTTGCGCACGCTCAGAAAGTCATTCGATTTAATTCTCGCAAGAATAGCTCAGGAGAGGTTGTCATGGGCTTTATTTCGGATTCCATTCAGCGGGTCAGACCGTCACCAACTATTGCTGTCACCGGCAAGGCCATGGAACTCAAAGCCGCCGGTGAGGACGTGATCGGGCTTGGTGCTGGTGAGCCTGATTTTGATACCCCTGACAACATCAAGCAGGCGGGCATCGACGCCATCAATCGCGGTAAGACGAAGTATACTGCTGTAGATGGTATTCCTGAGCTGAAGCGTGCGATTGCCGACAAATTCAAACGTGAAAATGGGCTCGATTACGATCCGTCGCAAGTGTCGGTCAGTTCCGGCGGCAAGCAAGTGCTTTACAACGCCTTGCTCGCGACGGTTAACCCAGGCGATGAGGTCATTATCCCTGCGCCATACTGGGTAAGCTATCCCGACATTGTGCTCCTAGGAGGCGGAAAGCCGGTATTCATCGAGACGACAATAGAAAATGGCTTCAAGCTGCAGCCGGAAGACCTTGAGGCCGCGATTACGCCCAAGACAAAATGGTTCATATTCAATTCACCGTCCAACCCCAGCGGCGCCGCATACACCCATGACGATCTGAAGAAAATTACTGACGTACTACTCAAGCATGAACATGTATGGGTGCTTACCGACGACATGTACGAACACCTGGTTTATGACGATTTCAAATTCGCAACGCCGGCGCAGGTTGAGCCAAAGCTCTATGACCGGACGCTCACGATGAACGGAGTTTCGAAAGCCTATTCCATGACCGGCTGGCGTATTGGCTATGCGGCAGGGCCAGACAAACTCATCAAAGCCATGCGCAAGCTGCAGTCGCAATCGACCTCCAATCCCAGCTCGGTGAGTCAATGGGCGGCAGTTGAGGCGCTGGATGGGCCGCAAGGCTTTCTGAAGGAGCGCGCGGAAGTCTTCAAGGAACGCCGTGATCTGGTATGCTCGATGCTCAATCAGGCGAAAGGCCTTAAGTGTCCGACGCCGGAAGGCGCATTCTATGTCTATCCGTCTTGTGAGGGGTGTATAGGCAAGACGACACCCAAGGGAACCAAGATCGAGAATGATGAGGACTTCGTCACCGCGCTGCTTGAAGAGGAGGGTGTGGCTGTCGTTCACGGCTCCGCATTTGGATTGTCGCCCTTCTTCCGCGTGTCATATGCGACGTCAACGGAAGCGCTCGAAGACGCCTGCCAGCGCATTCAGCGCTTTTGTGCCGGGCTGAGTTAGACGCGTGCTCCAGCCGTAACCTATGATGGCGACCATGAGTGCAACCAACCTGCTTTTACCGTTGATTGGCGGTGCCATGATTGGGATCGCGGCTCTGATCCTGCTTGCAGGCAACGGGCGCGTCATGGGCATGAGTGGCATCTGGTCTGGTCTCATCAGGTGGTCAGATGGCCCCGCATGGCGCCTTGCATTTGTTGCTGGAAGCGCCATCGCACCGCTGGTTCTGGCGCTGGCCGGCAATCCGGGCAAGGTTCAGATCGACACGCCACTACCGATTTTCGTGGTTGCAGGCCTCCTCGTTGGTTTTGGCACTGCATTGGGATCGGGCTGTACATCGGGGCATGGGATATGTGGCATTTCGCGTTTCTCGCCGCGCTCGATACTTGCAACCGCAATTTTCATGGCGGTCGCCATCGTCACCGTTTTCCTGGTTCGGCACGTCACATAGGACGCATGGGATGACAATTCTTGCTGCTGCGCTCGCGGGAATTATTTTCGGTACCGGATTGACGATATCGGGAATGGTCAATCCGACCGTCGTTCTCGGTTTTTTGGATATTGCCGGAAATTGGGATCCGTCTCTTCTTTTTGTCATGGTCGGCGCGCTGGCCGTCGCAATTCCTGGCTACTATTTCCTTAAGGGTCGGCGCCCTGCATTTGCCGAGATGCAGTCGATTCCAAGTCGTGTTGACATCGATCGTCCGCTCATTCTTGGCGCGGTGATTTTCGGTTTGGGCTGGGGGTTGGCTGGCATTTGTCCGGGACCGGCAATCACCATGCTTGGCATCCAGCCGTCATGGGCACTCATTTTTATTGCTTCAATGTCGGCCGGGATGCTTCTGGCCCGATATGCCGGGCGCTATTTTTCTGGCAGCACCCAGTAGATTTGACGGGTTGCGCGGGGCTGTTCAAGACGTGCTGGCGGATGCAAGTTGCTCTTTGAGCTGTGCATTCTCGATTTCAAGCTCCTGCAAACGCGCTGTGAGCTTGT
>DEIT01000253.1:6451-7698 GCA_002352635.1 Hyphomicrobiaceae bacterium UBA2767
GGGCCGCGCGCCATAACCAGCAGGCGTCAAGCGCGTGAGCAGCTCCGCATCGTCCTCTATGACCTTCACTCGCCCCCAGAGTTTCACCCGGCGCCGATTGGCATAGTCCATTAGGAAAATATGAGCCTGGTCGTTTTCAGCCAGATTTCCGAGGGATATATATTGGCGATTTCCACCATAATCGGCGAAGGCGAGGGTGTGTTCATCCAGCATCCTCAAAAATCCCTTGGGGCCGCCGCGATGCTGGATATAGGGCTGGCCATCCTTGCTCGCTGTAGCAAGGTAGATGCTGTCGCGCTCGGCAATGAAGGCGCTGAGATCATCGGTGACCGTTTTCGACCAATCTCGCTTCGCCGCCATCTTCTCATAGCCGCTGCGTGACCCCCGCCTCGTCTGCTCTTCCTTGACCGACGGGGTGAATGCGATGTCGCTGACATACTCATTCATGGCTGGCTCCTTACGCCGTACAATAAGCGGTGAGACAAGCACGAACCTTGGAGAGATGTCACCCCAGGGTAAGTGTGGCCACCCCGTGTGATTTGAGCGGGATGGCCACGGGATTTATGCGGCAGCGGCAGCTTCTGCTTCACCAGCTGAAACGTAGGGAAAATCAACATCCGTCTGCGCGACGTGATTGAGGTAGTTGGTGAAGATGTTCCGTGCGACTTCACCTACGACCTCGATGATTTCGCCCTCAGTGATGCCAGCGAGGCGGGCGTCAGCAAGCTCAGTATCGCTTACAAAGCCACGTTTTGCGACGATCGCCTGGGCCAGTGACAGCAATGCCTGCGTGTGTGGGTCGCTGGAGTGGCCCTTTAGGTTTGCTGCCAGTTCTGCATCAGCAACACCCGCACCACGCCCGATCAGCGTATGTGCAGAGGCGCAATAATCACAGTGGTTCGCACCTGCAATCACCAGAGCGATCTGTTCACGAACGGCATTGGACAGCGTTCCTGATGAGACGGCTTTGGAATGAGCAAGGTAAGCGTCCAGCACCGAAGGCGCCTGGGCAATTGTGCGAAACAGGTTGGGCGTCGCGCCAATGGCGGCTTGCACGCCATCGAGCAATTCTTTTGTTTTACCGGTCGCCGTATCCGGATCGATTGGGGCTATGCGGGGCATTGTGTTTTTCTCCTTGGTGCGGGTCTTTTCCTAGTTGGATCGCGGCGCGTTCGCAAAGACCTCCTGCAAGGGCGGGCTTCGCTAAACTCGACGCTTGAATTATATAGATAGAACGATCGGTATAT
>DEIT01000253.1:7835-22058 GCA_002352635.1 Hyphomicrobiaceae bacterium UBA2767
ATGACCCTCTACAAGCATTTCCGATCCAAAGATGAGCTTATTCTTGCAGCGCTTAGGCGGCGCGACGAGCAGTTCCGTACCTGGTTCAAGAGCCGGATCGAGAAAACCGGCGGTACGCCGGCGGAACGATTGCTGGCAAGTTTCGATGTGCTGGAAGAATGGTTTGACGGACGCGCATTTGCGGGCATGCCGTTTTCAGGCTGTTCGTTTATCAATGCGGCAGCGGAGTTTGCAGAAGCAAGGCATCCCGCGCATCAGCTTGCCGCAGAGCATAAGCGTCTAATTTTGGAGTATTTGCGTCTGCTCGCATCTTCCGCCGGTGCGCGCGACCCCGATGGGCTTGCCTGGGCCATTTCACTGCTGCACGAAGGAGCGATTGTGACGGCCCAGGTATCCGGCGACGTGAAGGCGGCGCAGGGCGCAAAGGAAATCGCAAAAACACTGATGGTGCAGCACGGGGTTTCCCTGCAGGAAGACAAAGCAGCCTAGTCGACGCTGTCCAGCGTGTTTGGGGGGGGGCGGATCAATTTAAAAATTTATCGAATTCTTTGATTTCAGGAGAATTTGCAACGTAGTTTTTTGAAAATCAGTATTTAAGCAAAATTATCCTTTTCAGAAACGAATTCTAAGCATAATTTGCCACCGCTACCGAAATGAGAGAATGCCAATCCAGGCGAGGACCCTGAATTTCGGGATGCGCGTGCAGGGCGATCTTGAACCTCAGCCAGCGGTGATTACCTCTTCGATAACTTGACCGGCTCCGATGCCCCAACCGGGCGGGAGAATACAGCAAAGGGTCTGTTCTAAAAGACGGATCCGCGGTCACAAGAGACGGCGCGCGTGTGAAAAATGAACCGCACGCCGTTTCCCGGCAGGCTCTACCAAGGCCTCTTAGGGCCGGTGGCGCATCCCCTCCCGGGCGTCATCGTCGAAGAGTATTCTGGTAGGAGGCGGATCGCCGGAACCAAGTTCGCCAGTGCAATTTTATCCTCTGTTCAAGAGGATGGGCGGCCGGCACTCCAAGTCCCACCGATATTGGCGCGGGGGACTAGGAGGCCGGCCTGAGCGCGTTGCGGGCGATCACCCGGGTGTAGGGCGTGCGAGTTCACCCTGTTCCCGGACGCGAGACTTTCGACCGGACCCACATTGCGCGTCGCGCCAGGCAGCAGATTGGGCTGTGACGGCGAACAGTCCCAGTGTGCTGCACTTGCGCCGGAACATCCTCTCCTCTCGCTGCGCGGGGGCAGCTGCGGAGGTTCGGATGTCCCAAATCAATTCAAACTTTATCTCATTCGGATGGCTGTATTGAGCAATGCCGCGTTCACACCGCGAAATGCGGGTGGCTTCTTTCTGAGTTCTTGATGGTTGAGCAGCCAAGCTGGAGTGTTGCCGCTGGCTGCCGGGATGTGCGCGGCCATTTCTGGCAACGCGATTGCGGGGGGGAGCATACCCGGCATCACCAGCGACATAGCCGTACCGAATCGGAGGCACGGGGGTACACACCGATTTCAAAACGACAAAACTTATACGCTGATTGGCCATCATATCCGTCGCATCATTCGGGAAGGAACGCCGTTCGCATCAAAATACTCTTGCAGAACGAGTATCAGTCAAAAAGTGAACTGCAACTCGAACTGCTCGTCTGCCTCGGACAAACGCGCCGACAGACCCACTGGGTGCGAACAAGACATATTTCCCTCCCGAACGCTTTCATTTGGATCCATGCCCCCAAGCACAGAGTCCTCGCGTTTCTTGAAACAAAACCTAAGGGCGATTCTTGCCGACAGTGAGGCGGGGAAGGGCGTGATTCAGGCGAAATTTCGTCTATTTCATGGAGATTCGGGGCTAATCGGCTGTCAGGCGGGGCTGGAACCGCGTTCAAACGCATCGAGAAACAAACTTGTGACCACATGATTCGGCACTATCGGGATAATTTTGTGGTCAGGAGAAAGAGGATGAGTGAAGGTGACCGGGGATCATTCCGGCAAGCCCCATGCCTTCAGAATTAGCTTAACGAAGACCGAGAAAAGGCGTATTTGCAGCGCCGGGAAACCGCCATTCTGAGCGTATAAGTTTCCGGGAGCATCAAAACTCGGCAAAGTCTGTAAATGTCGGTGAACATAAAGAGAAGGCTGTTATGTTGCCTTCCAAACTTGTAACGCGCGAAATCATGAAACGTGAAATGACATTGTTGAGCCGCGGGCCCACCATTTTGGCGAGTGCTATTGTAGTGCTGTTGCTTGTCAGCATGGGGTTGGCCCCCCCTGTATGGGCGCAGTCCCCCCAGGCCAGCCCAGTGGGTGTCGAGAAGGTGCGAGTTGAACCACTCAGCCAAACCGTCCCGATTGCCGGAAGACTGGTTTCGCTGCGCGCGGGCGATATCGCGGCGCGGATTGCGGGTCCGGTTGAGGGCATAAGAGTGGAGGTCGGGGATCGGGTATCTAAGGGGAAGGTTCTCATTGTTCTCGACAATGAAACGCTGCAGGCGGAAGTCAACATGTCGCAAAGCGAACTCTCCGAGGCGCAGGCCGAACTTGAAACCTGGAGAGCTGAAAAAGATGTTGCGATAACAGAACTTCGCCGTCAGGAAGGACTGCGAAAATCGGTGGCATTTTCACAAGCCAAGTTTGAAGACGCACAAAAGAAATTGGGTGTCGCCGATGCGCGCGTTGCCCGTGCGCAGGCGAACGTAGCGATCAAGCGCACAAGTTTGCAGCGCAAGCAGATCGACCTCGAATATGCAACGATCCGCGCCCCATACGCGGGGGTTGTTGTGCGCCGCTATACTGAAGTTGGTGCCTATGTGGACAAGGGTGACAAGATCGTCAAGGTCATCGGCGACCGCGCCTTGGAAGTCGAAGCAGATGTCCCCGGAAGTCGGCTCTCCGGCTTGCCCATCGGCCGGAACGTCAACTTTTCGCTCGATGACGGCACGAAACATTCTGCAAAAGTTCGCGCGATCTTGCCTTCTGAAAACCCGCTGACCCGCACGCGGACTGTGCGTTTTGTGCCGGAGTTTTCCGAGACCAAACGCCCGCTTGCGGAATCGCAATCTGTCATAGTCGAGGTTCCCGTCAGCGATGATCGCAGCGTGTTGACTGTGCACAAGGACGCCATCCTCAAGCGGCCGACAGGCGATATGGTTTTTGTCGTCAAGGATGACACGGCGACGCCCAGACCGATCAAGGTCGGTGAGGCAATCGGTGGCAGGTTGGAGGTTGTTTCCGGTCTCAAGAAAGGCGAACTGGTCGTAATTCGTGGCAATGAGCGCATCCAGCCCGGCGCCAAGGTGCGGGTCGAAAAAGGCTCTTCATGAATATCATCCGCGCATCGATTGAACGGCCCACCGCCGTCATTGCAATTGTGCTTATGGTGGTCATGTTTGGCGTCGTTGCGCTGCAGACTATCCCCATTCAGCTTGCGCCGGACGTAAACCGCCCGGTCATCACGGTTTCAACAAACTGGTTCGGTGCCGCACCCGCTGAAATAGAGCGCGAAGTTGTGATCCGTCAGGAAGATGTCCTGCGCGGCATCAGCGGCTTGACCGAGATTATCAGCACATCCGAACAGGGCAGCAGCAGGATCACCATGGAGTTCGCCGTAGGCTCAGCCATGGATCGAGCCATGCTGGAGGTCGCGAACCGTCTTGATCGTGTCACAGGATATCCCGACGAGGCTGACGAACCGACCATCAAGCTTGCCGGCGCGGAAGACAGCCCCATCGCCTGGTTCATCGTCACGCGTGCCCCCGGCAACACGCGTCCAATCCATGAGTTCGGCGATTTCGTCAACGACGTCATCAAGGATCGGGTCGAGCGGGTCAACGGCGTCGGACAGGTCAATGTATACGGCGCCAGCGAACGCGAGATAGAGGTTGTTGTCGAACCGGAACTTCTTGCCCGGTATCGTCTGACAGTTTCCAACGTCATTGATGTTCTGCGGCGCAACAATGCGGTAATGAGTGCCGGCGATGTCGATGAAGGCAAACGCCGCTACGTGGTGCGTACCGAGGGTGAGCTCAATACGCTCGACAGTATCCGCAATGTGGTCCTCCGCTCTGTCCGCGATGAACAGTCAGGCGGTCTTGCGCGCGTAACGGTCGCCGACATTGCCCGTGTCGGTTTCTCCTACAAGGAGGCATTTGCCAAGATCAGGCTGGACGGTCATGCCGCGCTTGCTTTCAATGCTGAACGCGAGACCGGCGCCAATGTGATTGAGACGATGGCCGGCATCCAGGAGGCGATCCAGGAACTCAACAAACGGGTGGTTCCGCGCGAAGGCCTGCAACTGAGGCAGGTCTATGATGAGACGATCTACATTACATCGTCTGTAAGCCTGGTTCGGCAAAACATCTGGATCGGCGGTACGCTGGCGGCGATCATACTGATGATTTTCCTGCGGTCATGGCGTGCAACAATAATCGTTTCGCTTGCAATTCCGGTTTCGGTTGTTGGCTCCTTCGTTGCAATGGCGGCGCTGGGCCGCTCGCTCAACGTGATTTCTCTTGCGGGGCTGGCCTTTGCGGTCGGCATGGTTGTGGACGCCGCAATCGTGGTTCTTGAGAATATTTTCAGGCTCCGCGAGCAGGGCAAGTCAGCGCAGGATGCCGCCTACTACGGAACCCAGCAGGTGTGGGGTGCTGTGTTCGTTTCCGCGTTGACCACGGTCATGGTCTTCATCCCTGTGCTCATCATGCAATTGGAAGTGGGACAACTGTTCCGCGATATCGGCGTCGCCATTTCCGTTTCCGTAATATTGTCCCTGATTGTGTCAGTGACAGTTATTCCCGCACTTGCGAGCAGGCTGCTCGCGGGCCGCTCGGGTCAGGAAAACAAGCCCTTCAAGCGCATCTTCATACCGGGACTCGACAACGTCGCGTATGGATTCGTGGCGGCTATCATCGGCTTCACCAAATTGGTCACACGAAACAAGATTGCGGCGATTCTGGTTGTGGGGGTCACGTCGGCGGCCTGCGCTACCGGCGCGTGGGTATTCCTGCCAAAGCTGGAGTATCTGCCCGAGGGCAATCGCAACCTGATGTTCGGAATCCTGATACCGCCGCCCGGCTATAATCTCGACACCACGACCGATATTGCCAAGCGGATTGAGGATGAAATCAAACCGTTGCTCAAGTCGGTTTCAGGACCCGAAGAAATCGAGGGCGAACCGCCCAAGATTGACAGGTTCTTTTTTGTTGCATGGCGCTCCAGGACCTTTCTTGGAGCAGCAGCAGTAACCCCATCGCGGGTTGGTGAGTTAAAACCGATCCTGCAGCAACCGGTCTTCGAGGAACCAGGTACCTTTGCAATAATCAATCAGAGGTCGATCTTCGCGCGTGGCATCGGTGGCGGCCGCAAAATCGAACTCGACGTGTCGGGACCCGAATTGGAAACAATCCTTGAGACCGCGCTCGCGGCGACGGGCCGGATACTAAAAATCTTTCCGCTTGAGCAGGGCAACCAGTTCCGCCCCAACCCGGGTCTGGAACTTGGCGCGCCGGAGGTCCGCGTATTTCCTGATCGCATGCGGCTTACCGACAACGGTATGACGCCTGTTGAACTCGGTGAGACTATTGACACCTTCAACGACGGTCTTCGGGTGGTTGAGGTTACGGTCGGCAATTCCCGGCTTGATCTGATGCTCAAAGGACCTCTCGACAAGATCGGCCAAACGCAGGATGTAGGAAACCTTCCCGTTGTCACACGCGATGGCCAGATCCTTCCGGTCTCGTCGGTTGCAAAGGTGGAAATGACATCAGGGCCAACAGCTATTCGCCACCGGGAACGCCAACGCACTGTGACGCTCGAGATCGTGCCCTCGTCGGCAGTCCCGTTGGAGCGGGCGATCGAACTGCTTGAGACACAGGTCATCAAACCCATGCGCGAAAAGGGCCTGCCTGAGGGCGTTCGTCTGCGCATCACAGGAACAGCGGACAAGCTGACCCAGACCTGGAACCACATGGTCGGTGATTTGATCGTTGCGCTGATCATTGTCTATCTGGTGATGGCTATCCTGTTTGAGAGTTTTGTTTATCCGCTGGTCATCATGTTGTCCGTTCCAATGGCAGCGGCGGGCGGTGTTGCGGGGCTCGCATTCCTGAATATAATCTATTTGCAGTCGCTCGACATGCTGACGCTGCTTGGTTTTGTGATTCTGATCGGCATCGTCGTGAATAACGCCATTCTGCTCGTCCATCAGACACTGCTTCATTTGCGTCAGGATGGAATGCCGCCGCAGGAGGCTATTATCGAAGCGACCCGCAATCGCATTCGACCGATCTTCATGTCCACTCTGACATCGGTTGTCGGCATGCTGCCGCTGGTGTTTTTCCCGGGAGCCGGTTCTGAACTCTACCGTGGATTGGGGTCTGTCGTTGTCGGTGGTTTGTCGCTGTCGGCCGTCCTTACCCTTTTGATCGTTCCGCCGATGCTGACCCTCGTGGTTGGTCCGCTCGAAGCACGCTCCCTGCAGCGCGCTGCCGATAAGGCAAAGAAAGCCAAGCGCCGACGTCCCCGGCGCAAACCCGCACCTGCGGAATAGGTTTCTCTCACGACATCCAGATAATGAGAGAGGCGGCACATGCGCGCCGCCTCCCGGGGGTAACTCCGTGTCTCGCAAGGTGCCTGCCAGATTGTCATGCCTTCGAAATGATAACCTCGACATAGTCGGCTGGTGCCACGAG
Organism: Hyphomicrobiaceae bacterium UBA2767; assembly: GCA_002352635.1. Lineage (GTDB taxonomy): Bacteria > Pseudomonadota > Alphaproteobacteria > Rhizobiales > Methyloligellaceae > UBA2767. Next base: position 14,518 of record DEIT01000253.1, read on the forward strand.
CGTGCCATCGGTGGCGACGTTGAACCGATCGAGTACGGCGCGTAGATCGGATTCGAGCGCTTTCTTGCCGTCGTCATCCAGAGCAAGGAATGCCTTATGCACCGGACCATAGTATGTGCGGAAGATTTCCAGGAAATGATCCGCCGAAAGATAGCGGAATGGGAATTGTCGCGGCACTAATTCGATTGAACGTGCGTGGTCGCCAAACAATTCCTCAATCCGGGCGCGGGTACCCCAAAGTGCCGGTGAAACGACACCGGGCGCGGGCCGGATATGTGCGCCGATGGCCTTGAATACCTGGCCTATGAACCCTTCCGGCGTCCAGTTGGCCAAAGCGATTTTTCCGCCGGACCGGCAAACGCGCAGCAATTCGGCCGCAGCTTTGGGCTGGTTTGGCGTGAACATCACACCGAAGGTGGAGAGAACAGCATCAAAACTGTCATCGTCATAGGGCAAATCCTCCGCGTCGGCCTTCTGGAAAGCAATCGAGAGGTGCTCGGCCTGCGCGCGTTCCTGCCCCTTATCCAATAGAGCTTGTACGTAGTCGCTTGACGTTACGTCACAGAACCGGCGCGCTGCGGCGAGCGTTGCATTTCCATTGCCCGCGGCGACATCCAGAACCTTGGCGCCCGGCCGCAGATCTATAGTCTCGCAAAGTTGCTCGCCCACAATTTGCAGCGTTGTGCCCACAACAGCATAGTCGCCTGATGCCCAGGCGCCCTGTTGCTTGCTTTTGACCGCCTCCAGGTCAGGAGTGGATTGATCGTTTTCCTGTACAAGTGTCATCTTCGAATTCCTTTCAAGTGTTCCATTTGCCGGCATAATTCGCCGACTGCTCGCGGTGCTATGTGGGGGCAATGGCTCAGGTTTGAAGTGGATTTCCAGTTCTGAAACTGAATCGACCCGGTATAGAAAGTGAACTAGCCTCGAGACGCTGCGGGTTTGCGAGTGGGGCCGATGAAAGGGAGTGTGAAGAAACAGCGATGAGTGATGGCAGCTATCACCAGTTCTGCCCGGTGGCGATGGCCTCGGAAATTCTCGGAACGCGATGGACCATTGTCCTGTTGCGCGAGCTGGTGGCCGGATCAAGCCGGTTCAACGACATCCGAAGAGGCGTTCCGCGCATGTCGCCGGCACTGCTTTCAAAGCGGTTGAAGGAATTGGAGGAATGGGGGGTTGTTGAACGTGTACCGGTCCCCCGCGAGCCAGATGTTATGGAGTATCGCCTGACTGCATCGGGTCAAGAACTGGCGCCGATTATCGAGGCAGTTGGTGTTTGGGGGCATCGCTGGACAGAAACGAAACCGCAGCTGGAAAAGCTCGATGCCGGCCTCTTGATGTGGGACATGCGCCGCAATCTGAATGTGGATCGGCTTCCATCCAGACGGGCGGTCATTCAGTTCATCTATCCAGAGCGCCGTCACGGCGAGCGACACTGGTGGATTGTCGTGGACCCGAAGGATGGCGCTGATCTGTGCGCTAAGGACCCCGGATTCGATGTCGATCTGTACATAAAGACGGATCTTCTGACGATGACGTCGATCTATATGGGAACGGATAAATTCTCCAAGGCAATTGACGAAGAGCGGCTTATCTTGATCGGAGATACGGTGTTGCAGAAGAGCCTGCAGGACTGGCTTGGCCTGGGACTATTTTCCAGCGTGAAGAAAAGGGTTCCCTGATTCAAAAAAGCGATCCCGCTGCGGAGCCATTCATGCTTTGCGGACATCTGCCGGAACTGATGCAAATTTTTGATTGGACGGTATGGGTCCAGTGACTTCCAGAAAGCGACTGAAGGGTCTCGGCAAATGAAGACGGTTTTCACTCATTGCGCATTGCATGTTCAGAATCTTGAGCGTTCCATTGCGTTCTATGAACGCTTCTGCGATCTGAAAGTCGTTCAACGACATGGCAAGGGTGCGAATGATGCAGCAGCGTGGCTTGCCGAGGAGGGCCGGGAGGCGGAATTTGTGCTCGTGTTGCTTGAGGGTGGCAAGAAGCAAGGTCGCACTGAAGGCGACATGACCCATTACGGTTTTGCCGTCGAAACCCGCGGTGACGTAGATCAGATTGCCGAAGAAGGGCGCGCTGCCGGATGTATTCTTTGGGAACCTCAGCAGCTTCCTCACCCGGTTGGATACCTGTGTGCTCTTGAAGACCCCGACGGATATGTCATTGAGTTCAGTTTTGGCCAACCGCTTGGTCCGGGCAGGGAAACCGACGAATGAACCACAATGGAAAAACTGCGTTCCCCGCCCGCCGCAATGGTCTTGTGATACTTGTTATTGTCGGTGCCGCAGTGGCGGGATTGGTCATTGCCTTCAGTCATATCGAGGGCCCCGCCACGAAGTGCGAGCAGGTGGGCGGGCAAATGCTTATTGGCCCTGGCGGAGAGACGTCATGCATCAATCCACGTACTTTTCTGCCTGTGGAAGCGTATACCGCCGAGGAAACAACGAAGTAATTGCGCGCTGCCATTTGGGTTTCCTGCAAGTGTTCCGTTCCGGGACTCCAGAGGCTTGCCAGAACGTCATACACTTGACACGATAGCATCAGGGCGTTCTCCCCACGCCAGGCGGAGGCGCGTCTATCTGGTTAAGTGATTGAGGGGAGGTAATAAAATGGCAGATGCGAAGGACCCAGGAGGCAATAGTCCGCGCTGTATTGCACTGGTTGGTCCCTATCTGAGCGGTAAGACGACACTTCTTGAAGCAATTCTCGCACGCACGGGGGCCATCACACGCCAAGGAACGATTGCAGATAACAATACGGTCGGTGATGCAAGCGCCGAAGCACGCGGCCATGACATGAGCGTAGAGCTCAACGTGGCGCAAACAGATTTTCTCGGCGATACCTACACTTTCATCGATTGTCCGGGATCGGTTGAGTTTCAGAATGACGCCGCGGTGGCGCTGACGGCCTGTGATGCGGCCGTTGTGGTGTGTGAGCCGGACGACAAGAAAGTTCCTGCGCTCCAGCTCATTCTTAAACAGCTTGAGGATCGCGGAATCCCGCACGTTTTGTTTTTGAACAAGATCGATAAAGCCGAAGGACGTGTTCGCGACATTCTTCCCATTCTTCAGCCGGCGAGCTCGAAACCGATGGTTTTGCGGCAAATCCCAATTTGGGAGAACGAGATTGTCACAGGGTTCGTGGATCTGGCTCTTGAACGCGCATTTGTATACCGCGAGCATGAGGCCAGCGAAGTGATTGAAATTCCAGGTGACCTGTCAGACCGGCAAAAAGAAGCCCGGTTCTCTATGCTGGAGCAGCTTGCAGACTACGATGACGAGTTGATGGAGCAATTGCTGGAAGATGTCGAACCGCCTCAGGACAAGGTGTTCGATGATCTTTCAAAAGAAATGAGAGACGGCGACATCTGTCCCGTCCTTCTGGGGTCGGCGGAAAACGGCAATGGCATCTTGCGCCTGCTCAAGGCATTGCGCCACGAGGCACCCGGAGTCGCTGAGACAGTGGAACGGCTTGGTGTGTCGGATGCGCCGTCCTGTGCGCAGGTGCTCAAGACCTTTCATACTGATCACGGCGGTAAACTTACTCTCGCTCGCATTCTTAGGGGCACATTCGCCGATGGGACAACGGTCTATACGAACGAGGACGACGAGCGCATTTCCGGCATCTTTACCTTGATGGGACAGGACCCGGTCAAGGGTGGCGATGCCGGCCCGGGGGCAACGGTGGCTTTTGGAAGGATGGAATCCGTTAAGACCGGCGAGACGCTCGGGTTGGAAAAAGGAAATGTGCCTGAAATCGATGCCCCGTCATCTCCCAAACCCGTAATGGGGCTTGCGATCTCCGCAATGGAGCGGAAGGACGAAGTAAGAATGGCCGAGGCGATCTCCAAGATCATTGAGGAAGACCCGTCGATTTCCCTCGCACACAATCAGGACCTTGGCGAAATGGTCATGTGGGGCCAGGGAGAAATGCATCTGCGCGTCGCGCTTGAACGGCTCAATCGTAAATATGGCATCGCTGCACAAACAAGGCCGCGCCAGGTGCCGTATAAGGAGACCATTAAGAAGCCAATCGAAATCCGTGGCCGTCACAAAAAACAATCGGGCGGACATGGCCAGTTCGGCGACGTGGTCGTTGACATCAAGCCGCTGCCTCGCGGAGGTGGTTTCGAGTTCAGCGATACGATCAGCGGTGGTGTCGTGCCCAAGCAGTACATTCCTTCTGTCGAAACCGGCGTGAGGGAATATCTGGGGAGCGGACCTCTGGGCTTTCCGGTCGTGGACGTCGCGGTCTGCCTGAAAGACGGCTCCTACCACAGCGTCGACTCATCTGATCAGGCCTTTAAGACCGCAGGTTCGCTCGCGATGCGCGAAGGCATGCCAAAATGTGCACCTGTTCTGCTTGAGCCAATTATGGCTGTGGAAATAGCGGTACCATCTGAAGCAACGGCTCGCATCAATCAGATTATCTCCGGTCGGCGAGGTCAAATCCTCGGTTTTGACGCCCGTCCAAATTGGACTGGTTGGGATCTTGTGCAGGCACATATGCCGGAATCGGAACTGCAGAACCTCATCATCGAGTTGCGCTCCGCTACAGCAGGTGTAGGCACCTACTCAGCGCAATTTGACCACCTGTCTGAGCTGACAGGAAAGATTGCCGAGCAGGTTCTTGCCAGCCATTCGGCACAGGCGGCATAGCAGGCTTCAACTGCTTCACGCCAGAAACGAAAAAGAGAAGGGGCCGGGGAAATTCCCGGCCCCTCTTTTCGTGCTATGCGGGCACCCGGTCCCGCCGCATCAATTTTTACTGTGCTGGTGATGCCTGAGCTGCACGATCATACCAGTGCTTGGCTTTTGCCGGGTCAGGCTGCACGCCAAAGACTCCAAGCTTTGCAAGATGATCGGGGTCATAGCTCTTTGCCAACGTAGTCATCGCCTGTTTGCTGCCCCGATTGGCAGCGTAACCAAGCAGAAGCCTCGCGCCCGCTACATCACCTTCACGAAGGAGCGTATTGCCGCGTTTCAAAATGGCGCTCACCTCCTGCGGGGACAGTGGAGTTGCAGTCGGCGCTGGATTGACGACCGGTGCGGGGACTGTTTTTACAGGAGCGGTAACGCTTGGGCTGGCCGGCACGGGTGCCGGATTTACACGTACGGTAGCGCCCGGATTGATGACCCGCGTTTTGGTCTTGACTACGGAAGGTTCAGCAGCAGGCTTAGGCTCGCTGGCTCTTTTTGCGGTCACCGGCGGAGCAATTACTGGCTTGGGCTCTGGTGCAGCTTCCACCAAAACAGCGACTCTTCGTGCTTCGGGTACTTTGCCGTCGCTTCTGACCAGGATGACTTCAACCACATAACTCCCAGGCTTGAGATTGTCCTGTGTATTTAGCGTCAAGCCATTCAGTTGGGTCGTTGTCAACAGCCAATTTCCTGAACCCAGACTCTTGCCGGCGGACAATTCTGCATTGCTTGGAACACCCTGGATCATGATGGACGTTTCGACACCGCTGGCATCTCCTTTCAGGTCAATGCCAAGTACGATTTTTTCGCCGACTAATCCCCGGACCTTCGACTGAACCGCATTACCTGAGGGCAATACTCTTGTCTTGTTTTCGGTTGGAACAGGGTCCCTCTGTGGTGGACTGAGCGATGAGAGCACGGGTTTTTTAGCCGCCGTTGTGCTTTCGCTTGCAGGCGCCAGCGCCGCTGTTTTTGGTGCAGGAGCTGCCGTAGGCGCGGGAGCCGCTTCCTGTATCTGGGAATTGCTGTTTCCGGAAAGCTGGGCTTGGTTCTTTGAATCTTCGACTGGCAGCGTCGCAACCTCTTTGGGCGCATCAGTCTTGGCGCCGCTGTCCAGCAACCATGGATTGGTATAGGCGAGCCACCCCATTCCGGCCGCGAAAATGAGGCCTGTAAGGGCGGCGTTCGCGGCAAGTCCGAATCTGCCTGACTTCTTTTTTTCCCCGTCGTCAGATAGAGGCTTGGAGGCAAACCGCTCGGCTAACGGGCGCAGATCATCTCCATCCCTGTGGCCCAGGCCCGTACCGTCAAACGACGGCCCCGAATTCGATGCGTGTTGCGGTAGCGGTGTTTCAGTGTTTTGCACGACTGACTCTTCGGGAATTTGAGTGGTCTGCTGTTCAAGATGAGCAGGAGGTTCATCTGATGGAGCGTTTGACGCGGCATCGAGAACGCTGTTCGCGGTATCGATTGTCATGCTGAGCTGCTCCAGCAGTTCGAGCAGTTCCGGGTCAGTAACCGGGTTTTCATCGACCTTATCCGTTTGTGGGGCGGAGCCGCCGTTGTTTGAATTTCCATCTGCTTGGGCGGCGGCGGTGCCTTCCATTGGTTCCGGTGTGGGTGGCGGCATCTGGATAATCTGAGGTTGCTCGCTGTCCTGCCCGTCCGTTTTGGCCGGCTCGTTTGAGTTTGAGCTGAGCCCATCCACCATGTCGATGGAGCTGAGCTTCATAACCGGCAGATCGGAATTCTGTGGCGATTGTTTCTTTTCAGCCGTGCTGGCCTTCTTGCGATCCGACGTATCACCTGTTTTTTTTGCTGCCGTTGAACGCTTTGCACGCGTCTTCTTTGGTTTTGTCGTCTTCTGCTGGTCGGAAGTGTCGACCAAAGCTGCTTCCGTTTGACCGGCCATCTTTTTGCTCCGTACTAAATACAATCCGGATCCATTGGCTTTTTGAGACCCACATGGCGTTTCGCCATTGCCGGCCCCCTTCATTGTCTTGTCTGCTGCCACTGAACAAACTTCTTGAATAGTGTCGCCAGTTTCGACTGAGAGAGACCTGAATTTGGTCCCCGCACGGCTACGAACTGCCTGAATCCACGGGTCACACTTGCCTGAGGTTGAGGCTTGTTCGTCGCAAACAAATTCGCGGCATATAACATTCCCGACGACACAACGATCGTCAGGACAAGACCGATGGCTTGTAGTAATGGCGTCATCGTTCCCTCTCAGACGCAAATCCGGACTCTCGCCCCCCAGCAAGGTTGGTAGTGCCCGAAATGAACGGTATCTGAGCAATTTGCCGAGTTTTTGCCGAGAGTGGGGCAATTGGTACAGGAATGCGACGGGATTGGGCCGATTTCTAGATTTCTTATGGCTAGACGCGAAGAATCTGTTCCAAGTCACTGACTTCCCAACACGTCTTCATCGGTTCGACCAAGAAAAAAGCCAGTGCTTGACTATATTATCACTAGAGCGTCCGCTGAGGTGCTGCATCTGTACTGGCTGCTTTCGCGTATTAAATGTTGGGGTGAGAAAACGCGTATTTGAGCGCTGCACTTGTCTATTTGGCATTGTCGGGTCGCTAAATGGTGACTTGCCGTCACCAGATGCCGGTCCTATCAGTGGTGGCAAGCAAAGGGAGAAAGAAATGCAGATCAGAATTCCTAAAGGCTGGGAAATTCCCGAACGCCTTGCCACCCCTGAGGATATTTTTCTGAACCGACGTGCGCTGCTCACTGGTGCAGGGGCAATTGCAGCGGCAGGTGCGCTGCCAGACTTTGCTTTTGCCGCCAAGGAGGCCGATCCAAGCGCTGACCTCTATCCGG
>DEIT01000151.1:0-563 GCA_002352635.1 Hyphomicrobiaceae bacterium UBA2767
ACAAGCCGGTCCAGGTTGTCCAGCGTTTTTGCAAGGCCCTTCGCTTCCCGGCAGATATTTGTCGGCACACTCTCCAGGATCGGGTCTTCGTTGAGATAGTAACGGATAATCCTCGGCATATAGGCATACACTGCCTTGTCATCTGCAACGCCAGCGCCAACGGCGTTGGCGAGGGTAACATTGCCCTTGCGGTAGGCACGGAACAGACCCGGCACACCAAGCGTGGAGTCGGAACGGAAGGCTTCCGGATCGAGGAAATCATCGTCGATGCGCCGGTAAATGACATGAACCTGCTCAAGGCCGTTGGTCGTACGCATGTAGACCTTGTCGTTCTCCACGATCAGATCCCGCCCTTCAACCAAAGGTGAGCCCATTTCCCGCGCCAGGTAAACATGCTCGAAATAGGCTGAATTATAGACGCCGGGCGAGAGCAGAACGACCGTCGGATACGAGACATCCTTTGGAGCAACAGCTGCCATGGCTCGGGCAAGCTGCGCGCCGTAGGAGTCAACGTCGGCGATGGGAATGCCTTCCGCAAGGTCGGGAAAAGTTCGCATCATCAG
>DEIT01000151.1:639-27666 GCA_002352635.1 Hyphomicrobiaceae bacterium UBA2767
ACGATATCGGTGCCGCAGATATGAACGTAGCTTCCGTGGGGCACGTCCACATCACACATTTCCTCGCGATAATCCTCGTTCCCAAGAACAAGGTCGGCCGGGATGATGCCGTCTTTGAGGACGTGCTGTTTGTGATAGATGTCGTGCAAAAAAGCGTTGAGAGCGGCAACGCGCTGTTTGACCCCGGTCTCGATTGTATTCCAGTCGCCCGGTGACAGGACGCGGGGAATAACATCGAATGGCAGAACCCGGTCGATGGCATCGCGGTCGCTATAGACCGTAAATGTAATCCCGAGATCCAGAAGTTCCTGCCCTGCGGACCGCGCGCGTTGGCGCAATGCGGCGATGTCGAATGCGTTCAGGCGATTCCGGATTTCGCGAGTGTGTGAAAGGCCGCGTTTGCCCATCATCTCGCAATAGAATTCGCCGGCGTCATAGCCATCCAGAAGGGAGGCATTCTTGGTTTTGAGCACCGTGCGGTTGGTCAATGAAACCCGTCTTTCGTAGAGCCGATGACTGACGACATGCGAGCGATGGCGTCGAGGCAGAATGCTACCTTAGCAATGGTTTACAATCTGCGCCAAGTGTAACGCAGGATCGCCTAAGCAGCTGACCCATTGGTGTCGGCCTTTCCGTGATAGGGTTTTCGACGATGAGAAGATTTCAATTGTATGGTCGGCCAGGGTGGGGTTCTGTCTTAATCGAGGCGCAGCTCGCCTGGTACGGCATCGAGTATGATTTCATTGAAGTCGGCGACTTGTTCGTTGAGGACGTCGCGCAGCGGAAACTGGAAAAGGTCAATCCGGCTGCTCAGGTGCCCGCGCTGGAATTTCCGGACGGCAGTGTGATGACCGAAAGCGCTGCCATCACGCTCTGGTTGTCGGAAGAGCAGGGGAGTGGTGACCTTGTGCCGGAGCCTCGTTCGCCCCAACGCGCCCAATTCTTACGCTGGTTGATGTTTATCGCCGCCAATATCTACCCGGCATACACATATATGGACGTGCCTGCCCGGTTCGTTCCTGAGGAGGGTGCGCAAGAAGGGTTTGCGAAAGCCGTTTGCGATCGGGCCAAAGGGCTTTACACGATCCTCGATGGCGAAGCGTCCAGTCCCTGGTTTCTTGGGGACCGATTTTCCGTGCTTGATATCTACATTTGCACCATGACCCGTTGGTTGCCTCGCAGGCCATGGTTTGAAGAACATACACCCAAGTTGGTCGCCATTGCGGACGCTACAGAGAACATCAACCAGACTGCTGATGTGTGGGCGCGCAATTTTCCGAAAAAATAGCAGAAGCCTTAGGGAATTCTCAGGCCGCGTTAGAGTGAGAAACTTGTACCGCAACCGCATGACGCCGTGGCATTGGGATTATTGACCTTGAACGCCGCGCCGATGAGTTCGTCAGCGAAATCGATCTCGCTGTTTTCCATGTACATTTGCGAAACAGGGTCCACGAGAACGGTGACGCCGCCCTTTTCAATTGCCAGATCATCCGCCTCGCGCGCATTCACCAGCTCAAATTTGTACTGGAATCCGGAGCAACCGCCGCCCTCAACAGAAACGCGCAGCATGTTGTTTGTCTGCTCGCTGGCGATAATTTCCGCGATACGTTTCGCGGCGCGGTCGGAAACGGTGATGGCTTTGGCGTCCATGGGGCGTTAGGTCTTTGCAATGGTTGAGATCAACTGTGCGCCTTCGTTGGCGATGCACAGGCTACACCATAGAAGATAGGCACACGAAACAGGTTGTCAATCGGGGATGACGGAACAAGGGCAAGATCAAGAGAAAAGCCCAGGCAGGCCGGCGCTTGCCGTCTATGCCTCGCAGGCGGCTTCAAGTTGCGGGCGCTTGTATGCTGAAGAGGTGAGCCCGACGCGATCAGTGTTTCAGCGCGATCGTGACCGTATCGTCCATAGCACGGCGTTCCGCCGCCTCAATCACAAAACCCAGGTTTTCATATATCACGAAGGCGACCATTACCGTTCACGCCTGACCCATTCCCTTGAGGTGGCACAAATCGCCCGCGCTCTGGCCCGGACACTTGCGCTCGATGAAGATCTGGCTGAGGCGATAGCACTGGCGCACGACCTCGGCCATCCGCCGTTCGGCCATGCAGGCGAGCACGCGCTTAACGCTGTGATGGCAGACTTTGGCGGGTTCGATCATAACGGGCAGAGTCTGCGGGTGGTGACGGCACTTGAGCGCAAATACGCAGCATTTGATGGTCTAAATCTCACATGGGAGACATTGGAGGGATTGGCGAAACATAATGGTCCCGTGATTGACTCCGACGGCAATCCAATGGGCGCATATGCGGAGATCGGCGTGCCGCGCGCGCTGAAGGACTATGACGAAATTCAGGACTTGGAACTGGGAAGTTTTCCAAGTGCCGAAGCGCAAGTGGCGTCATTGGCTGACGACATTGCATACAACAATCACGACATCGATGATGGATTTCGAGCCGGATATTTCACGCTTGACGATCTTGCCGACGTTCCGCTGACAGCTGCCACAATTGATGAAATTCGAAAGACCTATCCGAAGCTGGAAAATCCGCGTCTCATCTATGAGATCAACCGCCGGCTCATCACACATATGATCGAAGACGCTATAAGCGAGGCACGAGTTAGACTGGCGAAATTGAAACCTGACATCGTGGCCGATATTCGAAGAGCCGGAACTCCGATCGTTGCCTTTACCGAAGGCATGAATGCGGCGTGCGATGAATTGCGGTATTTTCTGCTTTCCCGGGTTTACCGCAATGAGGGGATCATGCGCATCATGGAAGATGCGGGGCAGATCGTCCGCGATCTGTTTTCCGGTTATATGGCACAGCCGGATGAGATGCCGGAGCACTGGTATTCAAGGATTCAAGATGTCGATGAACCGGGGCGCGCGGCGCATATTTGCGATTTCATAGCTGGCATGACCGACCGCTATGCGATACGCGAACACCGACGTCTGTTTGACCGCACTCCCGAATTGCGCTAACCGCCGCTGACCATGAACCTCTACGCATATTTTTCCGACCGGATTTTCGCCGCGCTTGACACGCTCAAGGCCGATGGTGTTCTGCCTGGAGACTTGGTGGTGCGCGGCGTTACTGCCGAGCCGCCGCGCGATCCTGCCCATGGTGATATTGCAACCAACGCCGCCATGGTCCTTGCGAAACAGGCAAAAATGCCACCGCGTGAGTTGGCAGAGGCGCTTGCCGCAGTTTTGGCGAAGGATGAAGATGTGGTGGGAGTTGATATCGCCGGACCTGGCTTTATTAACATCCGAATGTCTCCTGCTTTTTGGCCACGCATTCTGACGTCAGTTCTGGAATTGCGCGGCAACTATGGCAGCAGCGAAATTGGCGCAGGGGAAGCGGTCAACGTTGAATATGTCTCGGCCAATCCGACAGGCCCGCTGCATGTCGGCCACGTTAGAGGCGCCGTATTCGGTGATGCGCTTGCCGCGTTGCTTGACTATTCCGGCTTCAAGGTGACGACGGAATACTATGTCAATGATGCAGGCGCTCAGGTCGACGCGCTCGCACGATCCGCATATATGCGTTACCGTGAGGCGCTCGGTCAGGAAATTGGCGATATCCCGGAAGGTTATTACCCGGGCGACTACCTGAAGCCTGTTGGCGAACTCCTCGCCGAAAAACACGGTGAAAGTCTACTTGGTGCCGATGAGACCGAATGGCTTCCGGTGATTCGCGCTGAAGCGATCGATGCGATGCTTGCGCTCATCAAGGATGATCTCGCGTCACTCGGCATCCAGCAGGACTTGTTTTTCTCCGAGCGCTCGCTGATCGAAGGCGTCACCGACAAGGTCGCCGGGACGATTGACGAACTGCGCGAAAGGGGGCTGATCTATGAAGGCCGCCTGCCGCCGCCCAAGGGAAAGACTCCGGAAGACTGGGAAGACCGGGAGCAGACGCTGTTCCGGGCAACGGAGTTTGGCGATGACGTGGATCGGGCCCTGATGAAATCGGATGGCAGCTATACCTATTTCGCTTCCGACATTGCCTATCACAACGACAAGTATAAGCGCGGCTTCAGAAACATGATCGACGTGTGGGGTGCCGATCATGGTGGCTATGTGAAGCGGATGCAGGCGGCAGTAAAGGCCGTGACTGCAGGGGAAGGCGCATTAGACGTCAAAATCTGTCAGCTGGTACGGCTGTTCCGTGGTGGCGAACCGGTAAAAATGTCGAAACGCGCAGGTGATTTTGTAACTTTGCGTGAAGTCGTCGACGAGGTTGGCCCCGACCCGGTGCGATTCATGATGCTTTACCGAAAGAACGACGCTCCACTCGATTTCGATTTCGTAAAGGTAACCGAACAGTCTCGTGACAACCCGGTTTTCTACGTGCAATATGCACATGCACGAGCGTATAGCGTATTCCGGAACACCCTTGAGGTCTTTCCTGATCTCAAGCCGGAAAGTCTTAATCCAGTAAAATTGAAGCTTTCACTTTTGGAAAGTGAAGAAGAATTGGAACTTTTAAGACGCATAGCTCAGTTTCCACGAGTCATAGAGGCCTCTTCTGTTGCTCACGAGCCTCACAGAATTGCGTTTTACCTGTATGAACTTGCGGGAGACTTCCACAGCTTGTGGAACAGAGGCAAAGAGTTGCCACAATTACGTTTTATTAACGCTGCCAACCGAGATTTGACCGAGGCTCGAATTGCGCTTGTATCATCGACTGCCGAAGTATTGGCATCTGGCCTGCGAATTCTTGGTGTCCAACCAGTCCGCGAAATGCGTTAAAATGACTCTTAATAGGCCTACGGAGTTGAGTTCGAGGGAAGTATCAGCATGTCGATAACCGAAGAGGGGACTGGCCCCTCCAACGAGCCGGCCACTCCGAGAAACCCGGATAAGCCGCAGTCTGCGCAGAATGGCGCAAATCAGCCTGGGCCGGGATTGCCGGGTCTGGCCGCATTCGGGCAAATGCAAGGCTATCAGCCTGTCGGAAGCCCGCAGCAGGAACCTACTGCTGCGCGAGTAATCGATCCGTTTGCCGACGCCGAATCGGAAGCCGCACCCTTAGAGCCTACATATATTGAACCTGCCTCATTAGAACCGGACCCGTTTGAGTCCGCCACATTCGAATCTNNGAATCTGCCCCATTTGAGTCCGCCCCCATAGCGCCAGAACCGGCAGAGCCAGCTCCGCCTGTAAGCATCACTCCCCACGACAATGGTGCGGAGGACCTATATTCTGCGGACTCCCAGATTGGCGTTGATCATCAGGTGCCTGATTTCTTGGCCGTTGAGCCGGAAACCCCCGACACGTCGCCTTCGTCGCCGACATTGATGGATGACATCCAGAGCTACATGAACGAGCGGCAGGACGCCTACGACGAGACGCCCGTCCAAAGCGGTCATGAAGGCTTCGATGTGGGTGCTTTGCATCACGCCGATGCGGCAGACACAGCCGCCTTGCACGGAGATGGACAGGCGATCCAGACATTTGAGGCACATTACGACCAGCATCCTGAAATTCCGCTTGGTGCATTCGAGCAACCCGGCGAACCGCAACCTGAAGAACAACCCTTCTTTGAGCAGCCCCAGGAACCGGCAGGGGATGCAGATTTCATGGCTAGCGAGGCCGCCCCGGAAGTGGCCCCGCCACCGCAACGCCGCGGACGCAAGGTTCTGATGGCCGCGAGTGGTCTGATTGGTGTCCTGGCCCTCGGTGGTGCTCTGGCATTCGCCTACAAGATCGGCGGCGACTCCGACATTGCGAAGGCCGGCAAACCGCCGCTTATTCAGGCTGACAGCCGGCCGGTGAAAGTTGCCCCCGATTCGCCCGGTGGTAAAGAATTCCCGCACAAGAACAAGAAAATCTACGAACGCCTGGATGGGAGGGACGGCGAGGAAGTCGTGAAGATCAAGCCGCGGCAGGAAGACATTGCCGCTGCTGCAACGGCTGCGGTCGGTTCGCCCGGTGCGGCCCCGGCGGCCAATCCGAGCGCGGCACCTCCTGGTGCTCCTCGCAGGGTAAAGACATTGACGGTACGTCCCGACGGGACCATTGGGGAAGCCAGTCCGCAAGTGGCCGCGGCAACTCCTGCAACGCCGCCTCGAGCTGTGGTGCCGGCTCCTGACGGCACCGTTGCCATGACATTCCCGAGTGCGCCGCCCGCTGCCGCTCCAGCACAGACGACGGCTTCCATACCGGGTCAACCAGTCACGCCGAAGATTCCCCAGCCGGCAGCACCGCCGCCCGCGCCTCAACAGCAAGCCGCTGTTTCGCTGCCGGTGCAAAAACCGCAAGCGCCACGTGCTGCGGCACCTGCGCCAAGACCTGCTGCAGCGCAACCGGCCGCTGGCACGGGAACAGGCAATTATGTGGTTCAGGTTGCCGCGCGCAAGAGCCAGACTGACGCCTTGGCTGCATTCGCCGATATCCAGCAAAAATACCCGCGGTTGCTCAATGGATACCGTCCGATCATCAAGCGCGCCGATTTAGGCAACAAGGGTGTTTGGTACCGGCTGAATGTTGGACCGGTTGAGAGCAGGCAGGTCGCCAGCTCGCTTTGCGGCAAGCTCAAGGGTGCAGGAATGCGCAGCTGTCTTGTTCGGGCTCAATAGGCCAACGCAATAAGCTCTTGATATCCTGCAGGATCGCTTGACCGCCGCAGACCGGGCCGATATGCCCGCCTGCATGGCATACAAGGCGTTCATCGCCGGTTGTTCCGGACCCGACCTGACAGAAGACGAGCGCGCGTTTCTTCGCGACCAACGCCCGTGCGGGCTAATCCTGTTTGCCCGAAATTGTGTGTCGCGTGACCAGGTAAAAAATCTCACGGAGAGCGCACGTGCCTGCTGCGGCGATGAGATGCTGGTGCTGGTTGATCAGGAAGGCGGGCGTGTCCAACGGATGGGTCCCCCTGAATGGCGCGCCTACCCGCCAGCACGCGCTTTCGCCAGACTCTATGCGCAAAATGAGGAAGAGGGACTTCGAGCGGCCCACCTCGTGACGCGTCTGATGGCGGAGGATCTTTATGAGCTCGGGATCGACACCGACTGCGCACCGGTCCTCGATGTGCCGGTAGCCGGTGCCCATGAAATTATCGGCGACCGGTCTTATGGTGATGACGCCGAAACGATCATTGCCCTTGGCCGCATCGTAGCGGAAAGCTTACTTGAAAGCGGAGTGCTGCCGGTTATCAAGCATGTGCCGGGCCATGGCCGGGCACGGGTAGACAGCCACAAGGAGCTGCCGGTCATCGACGCTCCGTTGGAAGAATTGGAAAGCGTTGATTTCAAACCATTTGCCGCGCTCGCCGATATGCCACTCGCGATGACCGCCCACGTGGTATTGCGCGCCTTTGACGAAGAGGCCCCAGCAACCGTTTCACCCTTTATAATGCAGGAAGTGATTCGCCGGCAGATTGGCTTCAAAGGATTGATTATGAGCGACGACCTCAATATGTCCGCGCTCTCAGGAGAGCCTGAAGATCGCGCAAAGGCAGTGCTTGGCGCGGGGTGCGATGTGGTTCTGCATTGCAGCGGTGTCTACGCGGATATGGTGCGGGTTGCAGATGCCGTGCCGATGCTGAGCGATGAAGGACAAACCCGTTTCCAGGCGGCGCGCGACAGATTGCAGGAGCCTGCGCCGTACGATCGAGACGAGGCACTGCAGATGTGTGAAAAAGTGTCGAGATCAGGCAGCGAACAGAGGAAATCGTGACCGGACAGCCGGACGATCAGACAGGCCAGGGTTTCGAACCAGGTCAAGCTGAGGTGGATGCGTTCGACGCACCTCAGCGCAGCCAGACCTTTGTTGTCGATATCGATGGCTTCGAGGGGCCTCTCGATCTGCTGCTCGCGCTTGTGCGCGAACACAAGCTTGATCTTGCGAAACTTTCCATCCTCGACCTCGCCCAGCAATATCTCGACTTCATCGAACAAGCGCGCAGTCTGCGACTGGAAATTGCAGCGGACTATCTGGTCATGGCGGCTTGGCTTGCCTTCCTGAAATCCAGGCTACTGCTACCCGACGAAGAGGGTGATGATGAACCTACGGGCGAGGAACTTGCCACGCAGCTTGCCCATCGCCTGCGGAGATTGGAAGCCATGCGTGATGCGGCTGCCAAGCTGCTGAACCGCAACAGATTAGGCCGCGACTTCTTCGCGCGCGGCCTGCCCGAGGGCATCAAGCTGGTGCGCGAAAGCAAATATGACGCAAACATTTACGATCTGCTCAAGGCGTACGCCAATCAGCGCCAGCGCACGGCGATTGATACCATTCACTTCGCCGTGCGGCCGGTCCTGTCGATCCAGGAGGCGCGTGAGCAGTTGGAGAAAATCCTTGGGACAGCTGTGGAGTGGGCGCCCATCGATGCGCTGATCCTGGAGTTTTTCGATACAACGGAGATGCGGCGGACAGCGCTCGCGAGTTCTCTCAGCGCTTCGCTTGAAATGACGCGGGAAGGTGTGACCGAGTTACGACAAGACGGCGCATTTGCGCCACTTTTCATTCGCAAACGTGAAGTCGGGGCCGACGCATGACGGAAATGAAACCGGACGACCAGAAAAACGGCAATGAAGATCCGAACCGGCAGGAAGGGGATGAGGTGCAGTCGCCGTTGGGTGTGACGTTACCTTTGCCTCTGCCTGAGAACGTTACCCGTTTGCCGTCGGCGGATCGCGGCGAAAAGCTTCGTGTTGTCGAGGCGCTGCTGTTTGCGTCGCCTGAACCACTTACCGAGGCTCAACTGGCTGAGCATGTTCCCGAAGGCGAAGATATCCGCGCGCTGATCGAGGAGCTTCAGGCATCCTACGCAGGACGCGGCATCAATCTCGTCCGCACCGCCGGCAAGTGGACATTCCGCACTGCCGATGATCTCTCATTCCTTCTGCAGCGCCACTCGGTTGAACAGCGCCGTCTATCGCGTGCAGCACTCGAGACCCTGTCGATTATTGCCTATCACCAACCGGTGACACGCGCCGAGATCGAGGAAATTCGCGGTGTGGCCACGTCCAAGGGGACGCTTGACGTTCTGCTTGAAACCGGTTGGATCAAGATGCGCGGGCGTCGTCGCGTGCCGGGACGCCCGATTACGTATGGCACCGCGCAAGCCTTCCTTGAACATTTTGGCTTCGATGCCATCGACGATCTGCCCGGGCTCGACGAGCTCAAGGGGGCGGGGCTTCTGGACGGCAGCTTGCCGCCGGGTTTCAGTATTCCTCATCCAGATGATGCGGAAAGCCTTGCTGAAGATGAAGACCCACTCGATGACGACGACCTTGCAGCCTTTGCTGAAGACCATGCAAAGGATAGCCCTGAGCGCCAGTAGGCCGCTCATGGGTGTCCAGTGGGCTTGCAAGCAGTAGGCAGTGTCGCGTAATTAGGCCCGTGTTATTCAGTCAGACATCAAAACGATCCAATGCGGCTGCCGGCGGGCGGTGGGGTTCACGTGGTTCTTCACCGGCGACCATTGCCGCACGTCTCACCTATGACAATGTCGAGCGCCGCTTTGGCAACACCTTGGCTGTGCGTGGCGTAAGCCTCGATGTGGAGCCGGGTGAAATAGTGTGCCTTCTCGGCCCTTCGGGCTGCGGCAAGACCACGCTCTTGAGGTTGACCGCCGGGCTTGAACGCCCTACCGGCGGGCGCATTCTCATCAATGATTCCGTTGTTGGAAGTCCCCAATCCCATGTGCCGCCGGAGCGACGCGGCGTTGGGCTGATGTTTCAGGACTTTGCATTGTTTCCCCATCTTACCCTGCTGGAAAATATTACCTTCGGATTGAAGGCATTGCCGCGCGAAGACGCGCGCAAGGTGGGACAGTCAGCGCTTGAGAGGGTTGGGTTGGCGAGATACGCCGATGAATATCCCCATATTCTTTCCGGTGGCGAGCAGCAACGCGTTGCGCTGGCACGTGCGATTGCGCCGCGTCCTGGCGTGCTCATGATGGATGAGCCCTTTTCAGGCCTCGATACCCGTATGCGTGATGAGATGCGTGAAGAGACACTCGCAATCTTGAAGGAAACCCGCGCGACCTGCATGCTGGTGACCCACTCCTGCGAGGAAGCCATGCGCATGGGCAACCGTATCGCCATGATGCGTCAGGGCAAGTTGTTGCAGGCAGGAACGGCAGAGGAGATCTATCATGCTCCCGCCAACATTCACGCGGCCCGCATGTTTTCTGACCTCAACGAACTTGCTGTTGTGGCGAAGGGCGGCAAGGCAGATACGCCGTTTGGAAAATGCGATGCAAAGGACCTCGCCAACGGCCAGAATGCCGTCGCCTGCATACGCCAACGCGACGTGCAGGTCGTGCCCGTGAGCAAAGGCCGGGCCGGGCGGGTTCTTGCTACGCGCTTTCTCGGTGATACGGCTTTGCTTGAAATCGGGACAGAGGGGCTCGAGGAGTCGCTCTATGCGCGCGTGCGTGAGTCCCATGCAAAACAGCCGGGGACGGACGTAGGGGTCAAGGTGAACCCTGCGGATATCCTGGTGTTTCCGGCCGTTTCAGAAGGCGAGGAAGACGCCTAGTCATCTTCGGCGGATACAGTCTTAACGCTGCCGCACCGCACCGTGTTGCGGGGTTTTAGCCTTTCTGCAATAGTGCGGCGAACTTGAAAAACGATTGCTGGAATAAGGTTGGGCATAAGCGAGGAGGCAATTCCTTGCTGGCGTTGGATCGAAATTCGCCAATGTCAACTTTCCTGCGATCATGTATTATTTCGGAAGAAATAAAATTTAAGGAGCATGCGTGTAATGGGCGCGATTGGAATCTGGCAGGTCATGATTGTGGTTCTGCTGCTTGTTCTTCTGTTCGGGCGGGGCAAGATTTCCGACCTGATGGGTGATGTCGCGAAGGGCATCAAGAGCTTCAAGAAGGGTATTTCGGAAGAAGAGGCGGACGCTTCTGAGCCCGTGAAATCGATCGAACATGACGAGGCCGAGTCCGGCAAATCGGCCAAATCGTCAAGCGGCAGCAAAGCCAAGGCCAGTTAGGCAAATCGCCTTGGGCGCTGCTTGCGCATTCGCCATTTGACAATTCGTCTCATTACGAAAGCGCACTGGGGCTAACCCGCAGGCGGAGGTTTCCAATGTTCGATATCGGTTGGACCGAAATCATGGTTATTGCGGTGGTGGCGATTATTGTCGTCGGCCCGAAGGATTTGCCGCGCATGCTGCGCTCCCTGGGTCGCTACGCGGGGCAGTTGCGCCGTACAGCGGGTGAGTTTCGTTCCCAGTTCGATGACGCGATCCGCGAAAGCGAACTCGACGAACTTCGCTCCACCCTGCAGGATGCATCCGACATGAACCCGCTCAACGAGATCAAGGACTCAGTGAGCGAAAGTCTCGCGCCGCTGCAAGAGACGGCCGACGACATCAAGAGCAGTATTGAAAAGCCGGAGTCTTCCGGGGCAGATGCGCCCGCGGCTGAGGAAACCGATGGCGCCAAGCCAGAGGCCTCTGTCGCGAAGGATGCCAAGCGTCCAGCCAAGGCCAAACCGAAGCCAAAGCCCAAGGCGAAGGCCGGCGCGGCGGAGAGTGGAGGTTAGGTTCGTGAGCCAGGACGATCTCGACGCCACAAAAGCACCACTGGTTGAGCACCTGATAGAGCTGCGCAAACGTTTGATGTGGAGTTGTGCGGCAATTTTTGTCGGCTTTTTGGGTTGCTTCTTCTTTGCCAGCAAAATCTACGACATCTTGCTGTACCCGTATAAACAGGCGGTCGGCGGAGACACGCGCATCGAGATGATCTACACCGCGCCACAGGAGTTCTTTTTCACGGAGCTCAAGCTTTCTCTTTTTGGTGCGATCTTCCTGGCGTTCCCGGTGCTCGCCTCACAGGTCTACATGTTCGTGGCGCCGGGCCTTTACAAGAATGAGCGTACGGCATTTCTGCCGTTTCTCATTGCAACGCCGATCCTGTTCCTGCTCGGCGGTTCGCTTGTCTACTACGTCGTCATGCCGCTTGCCATGGCCTTCTTCCTGTCCATGCAGCAGACCGGCGATACTCAGGTTCAGATTCAGCTGACCGCGCGCGTGAGCGAATATTTGAGCCTCGTCATGACGCTTATTCTGGCGTTCGGCATCTGCTTCCAATTGCCGGTGCTTCTGACGCTGCTGGCGCGGGCCGGGATTGTCTCGTCGGAGGGGCTCAAGTCCAAGCGCAAATATGCCATCGTTGGCGTCTTCGCTCTGGCCGCGTTCCTGACGCCACCCGACCCGATTAGCCAGATCGGCCTCGCCCTGCCGACGCTGCTGCTATACGAACTTTCGATCCTGTCGGTGAAGCTGGTTGAGAAAAAGCGTGCTGAACGCGAGGCTGAAAAAGACTCCGAAGACGACGATACGACCGCCAGCGAAACAGCTTGACGCGTGCGATTGTTGCAGCCCTTGCTGGACCTTTCCCGCCACCCCCGTGTATAGGATGGCCCAAGCCTAAATCACTCTGATTCCAAACGTCCGGAGCCTTATCCCGTGTATGATCTCAAATGGATTCGCGAAGACCCGGACGGGTTTGATGCCGCGCTGGCCAAACGTGGGCTTGAGCCGCAGGCCGCTACAATCCTGAAAATCGATGAACAACGCCGTGCACTGGTGCAAAAGCTCCAGGATGCGCAGGCGAAACGCAATTCTGCTTCCAAGGAAATCGGCAAAGCCAAGGCAAGTGGTGACGAAGCGACTGCGCAAAAACTTATGGATGAGGTGGCGCAAGCCAAAGAGATTATTCAGTCGGGTGAGGATGAGGAGCGACAGATCGATGCGGCCTTGAGGGATGCCCTGTCCGGCCTCCCGAACGCACCGCTCGATGACGTGCCGCAAGGCGAGGATGAAAGCGACAATGTGGAAGTGCGGTCGTGGGGCGACAAGCCATCCTTCGGCTTCGAACCAAAGCAGCACTTTGAGCTTGGTGAAGCTCTGGGATTGATGGATTTCGAGACGGCAGCGAAGTTGTCGGGTGCACGTTTCGTGGTGCTCAAGGGGGCGCTGGCTCGTCTCGAACGCGCGATCGCGTCTTTCATGCTCGATACGCATACAAGCGAATTCGGGTATCAGGAAACACTGCCGCCCGCACTGGTACGTGACGAGGTGCTGTTCGGCACCGGGCAGTTGCCGAAGTTCGCTGACGACCTGTTCGTCACCAAGGATGACTATTGGCTCATTCCTACCGCCGAGGTCCCGTTGACAAACATGGTGCGGGAATCAATCGTCGAAGAGGACGAATTGCCCATGCGGATGACCGCATGGACGCCATGCTTCCGCGCCGAAGCCGGAGCGGCGGGCAGGGACACACGCGGCATGATCCGCCAGCACCAGTTCTCCAAAGTGGAACTCGTCTCCATCACCACGGAATCTCAATCTCTGGACGAACTGGAACGCATGACAGGCTGTGCGGAAGAAATTCTGAAACGGCTCGAACTGCCCTACCGCACGGTTATTCTTTCCACCGGCGACATGGCCTTCGGTGCACGCAAGACCTATGACATCGAGGTGTGGGTGCCGGGCCAGGACATGTATCGCGAAATCTCAAGCTGTTCGGTGTGCGGCGACTTTCAGGCTCGCCGCATGAATGCGCGCTATCGCGTAAAGGGCGAAAAAGATTTGCGTTTCGTGCACACGCTGAATGGCTCAGGCCTTGCTGTCGGGCGCACCATGATAGCGATCATTGAGAACAACCAGCAGGAGGATGGATCGATCACGGTCCCGCAAGTGCTACAGCCCTATATGGGTGGCCTCAACAAGATCAGTGCCGGATAGGGACAGATTTCCATGCGAATTCTTGTCACCAATGATGACGGCATCAACGCGCCGGGGCTCGATGTGCTCCAGCATATCGCGGGCGAACTTTCCGACGATGTCTGGACGGTCGCTCCTGAAACCGATCAGAGCGGCGCGTCGCACTCGCTGTCGCTGCATGAACCCTTGCGCCTGCGCGAGGTCGATGAACGGCTTTATGCGGTAAAGGGCACACCGACCGATTGCGTAATCATGGGCGTCCGCTTTCTGTTGCTGGACAAGCCGCCCGACCTGGTGCTCTCCGGGGTCAACGCCGGCCAGAACATGGCTGATGACGTGACCTATTCCGGCACTATCGCGGGCGCATTTGAGGGCAATCTTCTTGGTATTCCATCGATGGCACTCAGCCTTGCCTACAGTTACGACAAGGACGAAACGCGGGTGCTAAAATGGGAAACACCGATGAAGATGGGGAGCGGCATTATCCGCAAACTTCTCGATGTCGGCTTTCCGGAAGATGTGGTGCTCAACATCAATTTCCCCGACCGCGCCCCCGAAGACATTGAGGGCATTGTCGTGACCGAACAGGGTCGGCGCAATCCCGACCTGCTCACCATCGATGATCGAATGGATACGCGCGGCAACCCCTACTACTGGCTTGGGTTCAAACGCCGGCGCACAAAGCCCAGGGAAGGGACCGATTTGTGGGCGATTTATACGGGGCGTATCTCGGTGACACCGCTCAATCTGAACCTGACTCACTGGAACGTCGCGGAAGAACTCGCTGAGGCCCTCGCGGACTGAAATGACCTTGCAAGTGACATGGTTTGAAATCATATCGAACCAATCGCGATAAAGAGCAGCATTTCCGCCAGAATCACGGAATAATAAGGACAGCTGGCCGCAATCGGGGGCAGGCTGGCATCTGACGGGTTCAAATGACCGACGCGCTGAAACAAATCAGCCTCATTATGATGCTGCGCAAGCACGGCATAAATAATACGCGCGTGCTGCGTGCGATGGAACTTGTGTCGCGCGAGGCGTTTGTGGACGAGGCGTTTGTTGATCAGGCGTATGATGACACGGCCTTGCCGATCGCCTGTGGGCAGACCATTTCACAACCCTACATCGTCGCTTACATGACGGAAAAGCTCGAGCTTGAGCCGGATCACAACGTTCTCGAAATCGGCACTGGTTCGGGGTATCAGGCGGCAATCCTGTCCAATCTGTGCGATCAGGTTTGCACCATCGAGCGCTATAATGAGCTGCAGAAAAAGGCGACCAAGGCGATCGAGAATCTTGGTATCAAGAATGTTACAACCGTCATCGGCGATGGCTGGCTCGGCTGGCCGCCGAAGGCGCCTTACGACCGCATCATTATCACTGCGGCTGCACCCGAACCTCCACAGGCTCTGCTCGATCAACTCAAGATCGGCGGTCGCATGATCCTGCCGCTCGGCGAAACACGCGAGACGCAGTTCCTGGTTCAGATTGACAAGACCGAAGCAGGGCTGGAGCAGAAGGAGTTGCTGCCGGTCCGGTTCGTGCCGTTGGTCAAGGGGCGGGTCAATCCACGGAAAAAGAACGAAGACTGAAACGCGCCGGAAAATTGTGCCGTGCCCAGAAATTACCGCTTGCTGGGCACAGTTTCCGCCGCATCGCTCAACCGCCGCCCCAATCCTGTTGCAGAATTGGAAATGGAGGGTTGGCGGATTAAGGGCTTGTTTACATGTTGGGGACTCTAATTCCGACTGGAAGAAAGGGCACACCGATGAGCGTGACGCAACACATCGTCGCTTGGCAGCCCGTCGTCCGGTCCATATTCGCGGGCGGGGCGCTTGCCATGGCGCTTGCTTTGACGGGCTGCAGTGCAGCCAGCATGACAGGGTTCGAGTTTCCGGCTTTTGGACTGACAAAAAAGCCTGCCGAAGAGGGCATACCGCAAACGACCGAGGCGATACCCGAAAACGGCCTGTCATCCGGTATAGAACAGCAACGGTCGACAACGCAGTAGTGGCCACGCAGCACATTCCTGGTAGCTTGCCGCGTGACGGCTTGAGGGTGTGAGACTGTTCTCTTCAACCAGTTCTTCTCAACCGACGTTTTTCTTCACCTCAGCGTGATTCCTTAACAAGTTATTTACCGGTGAAGCGCTTTACTTGCCCCAATAACGAGGGGTGATGATATGCGCTGTGTTTCTCGAGTAACGGATTGGAAATCATGCATTCGCAAGGCTGCGGGATGTGCATTTTGTGCAGGTGCTGCGATCGCTCTGGCTGCGTGCAGCAGCGGTGTATCGCGTTTCGACTATCCGATGCTCGCGAGCGGTGACGCAGACAATTCACTCACAACATCTTCGCTGTCACCAATTCCGGCCGAACCGATTTATCCGAATGGAGCGCCTGCAAGCGCTTCAAGTGTTGAGCGGCGCGATCTCCCGCCACCACAGAACCAGCAATATGCTGCGGCTTCGCCAAGGCGCGTGGAAACGGTACCGATCAGGCCGCAGCCGCAATATCAGACGCCGCAACGTGCACCGCAACCATATGTCGCCGCGCCACCGCCTCAGGCTGCCTATAGGGCGCCCGCACCGGTGCAACCGCAGCCGGCCGCATCAAAAACTGTCAGCGTTCGGCAAGGCGACACACTGTACAAGCTCTCCAAGCGTCATGGCGTCTCGATCAATCAGATCAAGTCTGCGAACAATCTGAGAAACAGTCGTCTCAGTGTTGGTCAGCAGCTCATTGTGCCAGGTTCTGCGGCAGGCGCACCTGTCGCAGCAGCCAGCACCTACAAGATCAGACGCGGCGATACGCTTTCTAAAATTGCGCGCGCGAATGATGTATCGGTTGAGGAGCTGCAGCGGGCAAATGGCCTTTCCAGAAGGAGCATTTTGCGGCTGGACCAGGAGCTCAAAATTCCAGAAAGGGCCGGCGCAACGCCTCAAGCAGTCGCAAAGTCGAAGGCACCGGTTCGCGTAGCCTCAAGTGGTGCCAATGTGCCCATCCCGGTAACAAATCCGGCGCGCGCAAAGTCCGGTACAGCCAAGTCGACGCCCCCCACTGCTGAAAAGAAAGTGGCGGCGCGGACCACCTCATTGCCGAAGCCCCAACCCATGGCCGGCAACCAGTTCCGTTGGCCGGCAAGGGGACGTATCGTTTCAGGCTTCGGCCAGAAGCCGAATGGCAAACACAATGACGGGATCGATATGGCCGTCCCGAAGGGTACATCGGTCAAGGCAGCCGAGAACGGCGTTGTCGCCTATGCCGGAAGCGAACTCGAGCCCTACGGCAATTTGATCCTGATCCGTCATGCAAACAACTGGGTGACGGCCTATGCGCATAACGAAAAGCTGCTCGTCAAACGCGGCGATACGGTGCGGAGAGGACAGATTATTTCCAAGGCTGGACAGTCGGGGAATGTGAGCCAGCCGCAGCTTCACTTTGAACTGCGCAAGGGTTCCAAGCCGGTCAATCCGCTTTCCTATATGGCGAACAGCTAGGTCGAGGCCGAATTGGCAGACGCCGCTAGTTGTTGAGGTGCCTGCCAAGCCGTCCTGCGGCGTCCTGGATAAACTGCCAGGCGACCCTGCCGGAACGGCTGCCGCGTGTTACCGCCCATTCGAGTGCGTCGCGTTGAAGCTCTTCTTTGTCGATACCAAGCTTGAAGTGGTTCGCGTAGGCGTGGACCATATCCAGAAATTCGGACTGGCTGCATTTGTGAAACCCAATCCACAAACCGAATCTGTCGGACAGTGACACCTTTTCCTCAACCGCTTCGGACGGGTTAATCGCAGTCGAGCGTTCATTCTCCAACATGTCGCGGGGCATCAGGTGCCGCCGGTTGGAGGTGGCATAGAAGATGACATTGCGCGGGCGGCCCTCAATGCCACCTTCCAGAACCGCCTTGAGCGATTTGTAGGTCGTGTCGTCAGCGTCGAACGAGAGATCGTCACAGAAGACGATAAAACGGTGATCAGAGGAACGGAGTTTCTGCAGGCATTGCGGCAGGGAGGAGATATCTTCCCGGTGAATTTCAATTAATTTCAGAGAATTGCCGGAATTTGTTCCACTATCATCTCCGCTAATGCGGTCTTCTATTTCCGCGTGGGCGGCTTTCACAAGTGAACTTTTTCCCATGCCCCGGGCACCCCAAAGGAGCGCATTGTTTGCAGGCAGACCACGGGCGAACCGCTCGGTATTCTCGAGCAGGATATCCGACATGCGATCGATGCCCTTCAAAAGCGATAGTGGGATACGGTTGACCGATTCCACGACCAGGAACGCCTCCGGCTCCGCCTGCCATACAAACGCCGACCCTGCGTCAAAGTCGACGCGCGCCGCAAGTTGCGGGGCCAGTCGCTCTAGAGCTGCGGCAATGCGGCTGAGCAGCCCACTTGTGGGTTCCTCGAAGTTCATATCCGACCGATAGCCGTTTCCTGCAAATGTGCAAAGCGTTTTTGCGAGAATGGGTTGATAACGCAACGATTGCGCATAATTTATTCCAGAAGCCTGAAAACCGGTCCTTAGCGTGTTAAACGGTTATGGTGCAAGCAGTTGCAATGCCGCGAGACCCCACTATAGTCGCGCGCTATCGGCCCGGTCGTACTGTCAGGTTATGCAGTATGCGGGAGTTCGCCCGTGGCCATATCTCGACCAATTTTGACCTGAGGAGTTCGCAATGCTGATCACACCGGCCTACGCACAGGGCGCTGCCGGCGGCGGTGACTTTTTCTTCCAGATTCTGCCGTTCCTTCTGATCTTTGTGATCATGTACTTCATGCTCATCCGCCCTCAACAGAGGCGTTTGAAAGACCATAGGGAAATGGTGGCCGCTCTCCGCCGTGGCGATATCGTTGTGACCGGTGGCGGACTGGTCGGCAAGGTGACCAAAGTTGATGACGCGGAAGTTCAGGTGGAACTGGCTCAGGGCGTCAAGGTGAAAGTGGTCCGCGCAACGATTACGGAAGTGCGCAATAAGACCGAACCGGTCGGAGACAAAAAGTAGAACATGCGGCCAGAGCCGGATCGCTCCGAACGCATCAGCTGAGATCATACTTGCATGCTTCATTTCGCCAGATGGAAAATCATACTGATTCTGCTCATTTCGATCGGCGGAATCCTGACGGCTCTGCCGAACCTGTTCTCGGCCAAGTCGCTCCAGGAGTTGCCGGGGTGGCTTCCGCACAACCAGATCAATCTCGGGCTTGATCTGCGCGGCGGCGCGCATTTGCTCTATGAGATGGATGAGAAAGAGCTGGTTGCCGATTGGCTCAAGGATATCGTCGGGGACGTTCGCGATACGCTCCGCAAGGAACGGATCGGATATACCGGATTGCGGGAATCGATCCCCAACAAATCGGTAACCGTCCGCATTCGTGATCAGGCGAATTTCGACAAGGCTTACGAGCAGCTGAGCCAATTATCCATACCGCTGGACACTGGCCTGGTGTTTACAGGCCAGCAGGGAAACAATCTCGACGTGACCCGCAGCGATGGTGGTCTGATTACGCTGCAGATAACCGAACCGGGCTTGCTGCAGCGTATCGGTTCTGCCATCGAGGCATCCATAGAGACGGTACGCCGGCGTATCGACGCCTTTGGAACAACCGAGCCGGTCATCCAGCGCCAGGGACGGGATCGCATTCTGGTCCAGGTGCCCGGCATCAAGGATGTGTCGCGCTTAAAGGCTTTGGTTGGCGAAACGGGTAAGCTCACATTCCACCTGGTCGATACGACGTCGGATGTTCAGGAAGCCCAGCGAACCGGTAAGGCGCCTCCGGGTACTGAGCTTGTGCCGTCGGAGGACGGATTTTCATCCGCCTATCTTTTGAAAGCCCGGGCAATCGTTTCCGGTGAAAATCTGGTTGATGCGCAACCCGGTTTCGATCAACGGACGAATGAGCCGGTTGTAACCTTCCGTTTTGACACCGCCGGCGCGCGACGCTTCGCAAAGGTCACGCAGGAAAATGTTGGGCGACCCTTCGCAATCGTTCTCGACAACAAGGTTATTTCCGCACCTGTGATCCGTGAACCGATCCTTGGTGGTTCGGGTCAGATCAGCGGTAATTTCACGGTGCAGGAAGCCAATGACCTTTCCGTGCTACTGCGCTCGGGCGCTTTACCGGCGAAACTGACAATTCTTGAGGAGCGCACGGTTGGCGCCAGTCTCGGCGCTGACTCCATTGCGTCGGGCAAGATTGCAGCCATGATCGGTCTCGCGGCGGTTATGGGCTTTATTCTAATTTCCTACGGCCTGTTCGGCGTTTTCGCAAACCTGGCTTTAGCGGTGAATATCGCGCTGATCGTTGGTGTTCTGTCGTTGCTCCAGGCCACTCTCACCTTGCCCGGTATCGCCGGTATCGTGCTCACAATCGGCATGGCGGTCGATGCAAATGTGCTGATCTTTGAGCGTATCCGGGAGGAAACCCGCGCTGGAAAATCCGTGATCGCGGCAATCGATTCGGGCTATTCGCGAGCACTGAGCACCATCCTCGACGCTAACATCACCACCTTCATTGCGGCGATTGTCTTGTTCTGGCTCGGCTCTGGTCCGATCCGTGGATTTGCCGTCACGCTGTCGATCGGCATTATCACGTCGGTGTTTACCGCATTCACCGTGACCCGGTTTATGGTCGCCCAATGGGTGCGTGCTCGTCGGCCGCAAGCCGTTCCAATCTAAGGGTCGCGTTCAATGAAAGGCATAAGGTTTCTTCCCTCCGACACGCATATTCCGTTCATTCGGCTGCGCTTTATATCTCTGGCTATGTCTGGCCTTTTGATGCTCGCATCGCTCGGTTTGTTTTTCACCGCCGGGCTGAACTATGGCATCGATTTCCGCGGCGGTACGCTCATAGAAATCAAGGACAAGAGTGGTCCTGTCGATCTCGCCGCAATGCGGGCCAAGATGAGTGGCCTCGGATTGGGAGAAGTGCAGATCCAGGAGTTCGGTGCGCCTGACGATGTTTTGATCCGCGTTGCAACGCAGAAGGGCGGTGAGGCGAACCAGCAGAATGCGATTAAGAAGGTCAAAGAGACGCTTGGCGACAGCGTCGATTACCGCCGTGTCGAGGTGGTCGGGCCGACCGTATCGGGCGAACTCATTCAATCGGGTACGATTGCCGTTCTCGTCGCCATATTCGCGGTGCTGATCTACATCTGGTTCAGATTCGAGTGGCAATTCTCCATAGGTGCAGTCGCTGCGCTCGTCCATGACGTGATCCTGACTATCGGACTGTTCTGCCTGCTTCAGCTCGAGTTCAATCTGTCGATCATCGCCGCAATTTTGACCATCGTTGGCTATTCGCTGAACGACACTGTGGTGGTTTTTGACCGGGTGCGCGAGAATTTGCGCAAATACAAGAAAATGCCGCTCACAGAGCTGCTTGACGTGTCGATCAACGATACCCTTTCACGCACCATTCTGACATCGGTCACCACCCTCATCGCTTTGGGCTCACTGTATGTTTTTGGTGGTGAGGTGATCCGTGGATTTACCTTTGCCATGATCTGGGGCGTGGTGGTGGGTACGTATTCGTCAATCTTTGTCGCGTCGCCTTTGCTCCTTTGGCTCGGGGTGAAGCGTGAGTGGTCCGGGCTTGGCGGCGCCAAGGTGAAGGAACCGGCGGCTGAACGCGGCTGAACCTCAGCCCAAAAACCGCATGAGCGATCACACACCGTTTTACCCGGAACGCACACCGATCGACGCATATGGCGATCACGGTTTCCGTTTTGCGGAAACCAGCCATCAGGGGGCGATGCTCATTCTGCCGAGCGGCATGTATGGCTGGGAGCCGAAGGCATTCGGCGATGTTGACCCGGAAGCCTTTGCCCGTGTTTTCACCGAATCCGGCGAGATTGATTTTCTGCTTTTTGGCACCGGAGACAAACGGCTCACCCCTACACTTGAGGTGTCGCGTGCTTTCCTCGATGCGGGCGTCGGTTTGGAAATCATGGATACGGGTGCCGCGTGTCGAACCTATAATGTGCTCCTGGCCGAGGCGCGCGCCGTTGCGGCGGCCTTGTTGGCCGTCGAATAGTGCGGGCCTCTTCAAGCAGGAGGAAGCTTGAGGACATGACACGCCCCGAGATGGATATCGATGCGCTTGGCGTGATTGTGCAAACTCATGATCCCGACCGATATCTGACAGCACGACTTGCTCCAAATAACGCGAGGGCCTCTTTGATGGCGCTCTACGCATTCAACGCCGAACTTGCCCGCATTCCTGATCTTGTAACTGAACCCGCCCTCGGAGAGATGCGTTTGCAATGGTGGCGCGATGTCGTTGACCGGTCGGACCGGTCAGGTGGCACCGGTGCTCCCGTCGCGGATGCTCTGGTTGCGGTGATCAACACATATGAATTGCCCAGGCACCTGGTTCTGGGAATGATCGATGCCCGCAGTGCCGATCTCGATGGCGGCGGGTTTCCAGATCTTCAGGCGCTCAAAGCCTATTTCTATAAGTCCGATGGCACCTTGTTCATGTTGAGCACCTATGTCGTGGGCGGCATGGATGAGCAGAACGGCAAAATTGCCAACAAGGCAGGGCTGGCTTGGGGGATCACAAATGTCCTGCGGTCTCTGCCACATGATGCGGCATCAGGCCGGGTTATGGTGCCGCTTTCGTTGCTTGAGAGGCAGGAGGTCTTGCCCGAACAATTGTTGGCTGGAGAGGAGTCCGATCGCCTTGTGAACCTCATTGACGAATTGGCAGATGAGGCAAGAGCGGCGCGAACCGAAGTGCGGCCGCAAATCGACAATCTCAAAAATGATCAACGTAGCGTCTTCGCGCCACTCGCACTCGTTGAGGCTTATCTTGCAGCCGTGCAGGCGCCGGGCCGGTCAATCATGCATGAGATTGCCGATATCAACCCTTTGAAGCGTTTCGCAAAGCTCTGGCTTGCCTCACGTTGGGGACGTATCTAGGTGTTCCGTGCCGGATATTACTCAGCCGCTGCTTGAGCGGGCCTTCCAAGCCAGCCATCGAAATCGGCCAAGGCCCGGGCGGAAAGCGCGCGTTTTCTGGCGCGCCCTTTCTCCTTGCCACGCAGCCGCTTGCCGTTCGTTGGATTGGGCACATCAACGGGCGGGAACAGTCCAAAATTGACGTTCATGGGCTGAAAGCTGCGGGAGCCTGAAGCTTCCTCATGTGCCAGATGCCCACCGGTGATGTGGTTGATCAGAGCACCCATGGCCGTCGTCGCCGGGGGCAGGGACGGATTTTGCCCGAGAGTTTCGGCTGCCGCGAAACGCCCGGTGAGCAGCCCGATGGTGGCTGACTCAATGTATCCTTCGACACCTGTGATCTGTCCGGCAAACCGCAGCCGCGGGTCGGCCTTCAGCCGAAGCGTGCCATCAAGCACCTTCGGGCTGTTGAGGAAGGTATTGCGGTGCAGGCCGCCGAGGCGGGCGAACACGGCTTTTTCAAGCCCGGGTATCATGCGGAAAATATCGCTTTGCGCGCCGTATTTCAGTTTGGTCTGGAACCCGACCATGTTCCACAAGGTTGCAAGTGCGTTGTCCTGTCGGAGTTGTACGATGGCGTGGGGTTTATTCTCTGGATCGTGCGGGTTGGTAAGCCCTACCGGTTTCATCGGACCGTGACGTGGCGTTTCGCGCCCTCGTTCCGCCATGACTTCAATTGGCAGGCATCCCTCGAAATAGGGGGTGTCCTTCTCCCAATCGTGAAACACGGTTTTGTCGCCGGCCAGGAGCGCATCGATGAAGGCGTTGTACTGTTCCTCATTCATCGGGCAGTTGATGTAGTCGGCACCCGTGCCGCCGGGACCCGGCTTGTCGTAACGCGACTGGAACCAGCATGTGTCCATGTCGATGGAATCTTTATGGATGATCGGTGCTATGGCATCGAAGAATGCAAGCTCGTCTTCGCCGGTAAGCTTTTGCACCGCATTTCCTAGTGCCGGTGATGTGAGGGGCCCTGTGGCGATGATCACCGAAAGCCAGTCCGTTGGCGGAATCTCCGAAACCTCACCACAGGAAACTTCGATGAGTGGGTGGGATTTGAGCTTTTCGGTTACATGATCTGAAAAACCGTCGCGGTCGACAGCCAACGCTCCGCCGGCCGGTAGCTTGTGGGCATCGCCCGCGGCCATGATCAGCGAGTTTGCACGTCGCATTTCCTCATGCAAAAGGCCGACTGCGTTCGTCTCGGCGTCGTCCGAGCGGAATGAATTGGAGCAGACGAGTTCTGCAAAACCGCCGGTCTTGTGCGCTTCCGTCATGCGGTCAGGGCGCATCTCATGCAAGATTACAGATACGCCCGCTTGTGCAATTTGCCAGGCGGCCTCCGAGCCAGCCAGGCCGCCGCCGATAACATGTATCTTGTTCATCAACCCATTCGCTCCGGCGCGGGCGATCATGATGCACGCACCTTCTGACTACCAATCTTCCAGACAAACATTACATACTATCTTTGCGCATCGACGCCACCCAGGTTTAAGACTTGCAACGGAAATTGCTTCTGCATGATTGGCTATAAATCCAGGCTGGCCCGAGACCTGAAACGCTGGCGCGACAATGGCATCGTTGATGCCGATACCGCGCGCGCCATCGAAACCGATATTGCCGCACATGGGAGAAGCGCCAGTCTACCCACTATTATGGCGATACTCGGCGCGGCGCTGCTGTGTTTCGCAGCGATGACCTTCGTCGCGGCCAACTGGCAGGAACTATCCAAGCTGACTCGCCTTTGCATTCTTTTTGGCGGTTTGTGGGGTTCCTATATCGCTGCGTGGGTCACGCAACGCGCATCGATGCCCTACATCGCCGAAGCCGCCATTTTGCTTGGGTCGGGTCTGTTCGGCGCCAATATCATGCTCATTGCGCAGATTTATCACCTGGACGGTAATCCGCCTGACGCGGTTTTCATGTGGGCTTGTGGCGTATTGCTCGCTGGTATCGTGCTGCAGTCGCGGCCCGCGCTGGCGCTCGCCATTGTTTTATTCAGCGTCTGGAGCTGGTGGGAGGTTGTTCAACAGGGTGCTGAGGCTCATTTTCCATTCCTTATCGCCTGGGCTGCTTGCGCAATTCCCATATTCTGGCTGCGCTGGAAGGTGGGCTACCATCTGCTGGCCGTGTCGCTTGGTGGTTGGATCATCGGGCTGGGCTATGTATTCGAAGATGGCGATCTGTTCGATACGCGTGCTGCACATCCATTGGTCGTTGGCATCGGGTTGGCGCTGACAGCAGTAGGCATAGCCGCGCGCGGCGTGATCGAACGGTGGACAGGCTTTGGCGGGCCCTTTGTGATCTATGGCCTTGCGGTCACCTATGCCGGAATGTTTGCGATGCAGTTCATCGACGACACGAACATGCCGAGCATCACCATTCTGGCCTTGGGCTCGCTCATCCTGGTTTTGGGAGCCCTTTACTATGGTGTGCATATCGACAACCGCGGACTGACGCGATTTGCCTATCTGCTGTTTTGCATCGAGCTTCTGGGTCTCTACTTCAAGACCCTTGGCACGCTGCTGGATACAGCGCTGTTCTTTCTGATTGCGGGGGTCATCGTTATCGTCCTGGCGACAATAGCCGGGCGATTGAACCGCAGAGGCAAATCCGGAAAGGGCGTGGCCTCATGAGCGACACTGCTACAGCCGGTGCAAAACAACCCAGGTGGCCCCTGCGTCCGAATTCCGGGCGATTTGCTATCGGGCTGTTCCTGGTTGCGCTTGTGCAGACACTGGCGCTTTCATGGATGATTTATGATCGTGTCACCTTGATCAGTTCCGGCAAAGAGATTGTCCTTGATACTATTCCGGTCGATCCTCGCAGCCTGTTTCGCGGTGACTATGTGATCCTGAATTACCCGATTTCCAGCCTTAATCTGACGGCATTGAAGGGGGACAAAGGCTTGAGGCGGGGTATGAAGGTGTTCGTGACGTTGCGGAAACCCTACCGCGCCGGTTGGCAACCTGTGTCGGTTACGAAAAGTTTCCCGACGGAAATCGAGAAGGATCACGTCGTCCTGCGCGGAAAGGTTCGATCCGGGGGGGACAAAAACCTCAGGGTCAACTACGGAATCGAAGCTTATTTTGTGCCTGAAGGCGAGGGAAAGGACCTGGAACGGGTTGTAAGGGAGAAAAAATTGCAGGTTTTGGTGGCTATTGGCACTAACGGCGAAGCGGCCATCAAGGGTCTGGAAGTTGACGGCAAGAGGCTGCATGAGGAGACGCTTTTCTGATTTTTGCTAGAATTATCAACTCGGCATCAACATGGTTAACGCAGAGTCTGTTTGAAGGTGTGGCCATGATGCGACAACCTCAGGAAAAATCAGCACATTTTTCGAGCTCAAGCGTTTCCCACGCAAGTGTGATTTGCTATAGATTTGAAGCTCTGAATTATGAGATTGTCTGAATCACGAACTCGGGACGGGTTTTGGGGCCGATGCGCGCGAACTTTCTAATTCCTTTTGCCATTGCGGCGTCAGCATTGCTGGCGGGCTGCACCTATGAGCAAAAGGGACCGCCGACACAACATCTGTCCGATTGGGGTGCGGCGGCGCCCAGCAAGCATGCGGTGTCGGTGTGCCACGCATATGGCTGCCAGAAAACGACGCGGGTCATTTTCACGGAAAAGGACGTTGCACAAATCAAGAATCTGATGCGCAAGGTCAAGAAGGGCGATACTCCGCACGAAGAACGCCGGTCTATTGCCTATGCCGTTGGATGGCTGGAAGCGGAAGTCGGCAAGCGCATTGGCACATCCGCGGACCGTCCGGGAATGGACTTCCGGGCATCCGGGGACCCAACCCAACAGGATTGTGTGGATGAGGCGACCAACACGACGAGCTATCTTCTGTTTCTGCACAAGCGCGGGCTGATCAAGAAGCATCAGGTTGAAATCCCGGTCGCCAAGGGGCGGATCTGGCGCGGCGTGAAGAACTGGCCGCACTGGACGGCTATTCTCAGAGAAGATGGAACGGGCCAGCGCTACGCTGTCGACTCTTGGATTTTTGAAAATGGTGAGAATCCGGCAGTCGTGAAGTTCGAGGAATGGTACATCAAGGATTTGAACGACCTGCCCAAATCTACGACCTGACCGGCGAACAGCAAACACACTCCCTGGAATCAAAACGGCCCGGAACCAATTAGGTCACCGGGCCATTTTTATGTCTTTGTGCCTGGCTTAGTGCTGGGCAGCGAAACCGCCTCCGCCAAGGCCACGTTTATGAGCCTTATCGTTGCGGCGGTTCTGTGCTTCCGCGGCAGCCTGAGCGCGTGCGTTATCACGCAGCTGCAGGGTCAGCGAATTAATTTCATCGCGCCGCACACCGATATCCTGCAGAATTCGGTCGTCCA
>DEIT01000020.1:0-2747 GCA_002352635.1 Hyphomicrobiaceae bacterium UBA2767
TCAGGCTCAGCCGGATCCAAACTTGAACGTGCGCGCAAGGCAGCGAAGCTGAGCGGTGCTGTGTTGGTTCTCAAGGGCCCCGATACCGTGATTGCCCATCCTGACGGGCGCGCGGCAATCAATGACAACGCGCCGCCATGGGCGGCAACTGCCGGGTCAGGCGATGTGCTTGCCGGATTTGTGGCGGGCCTCCTGGCTCAAGAGATGCCTGCCTTTGACGCCGCGTGTGCCGCCGTGTGGCTGCATGGCGAGGCTTCAGCTGCATTTGAGCCAGGATTGATTGCAGAGGATTTACCGGAGATAGTTCCGCGCGTTTTGCGCACGCTGCGTGAGCGAACAGGTCTTACTGTGTAGCTCCCGTCGCCAGGCCTATCTTTCCAGACCTGGCGGCAAGGCGTTCTTTCAGTCTTTTGATCCGCGTATATGAGCGCGCAATCCGTTCGCGAGGGATTGTCCCATTCTCAACCGCATCGCGCAGGATTTTGGTTGCCTTGGCGACGAATTTCGGATCTGCACCCGCGGCACCGAACATGAGAATGTCGTTTCCGCTTTGGACTGCTTTTATCAGCGTGGCGCGCAGATTGTTGTTACGGCGAATGGCCCCCATCTCCAGATCGTCAGTGATGACAACGCCTTGAAAGCCTATGCGGTCACGGACCCAGCCATCGACCGCATTGGGCGTTAGGGTGGCGGGTGTGCGTTTCTTTCCAGAGATTGCCGGATGGTAGAGATGGCCGACCATTACGGTATCGATGCCGCCTTCCCGTGCGAGCTTTTTATAGGGCGTGATCTCAACGTCCTTCCATGTTCGTGAGAGGTCAACGAGCCGTTTGTGGCTGTCAGTCGTGCTGCTGCCATGTCCCGGGAAGTGCTTTACCGAGGTCAAAACGTTGGCATCACGGTGAGCTGAAATAAATGCGCGAGCATAGGCAACAACCCGGTCAGGGTCGGCGCCGTAGCTGCGTCCGAGCCGTCCGATGATCGGGTTCCGCTGATTGATATTGAGATCGACCACAGGTCCATAGTTCATGTTGAATCCGGCGCGCGCGAGTTCATCTGCCATGGCTTTGTAAATGCGTCGGGCTTTTTCCGGTTTGTATTTCCGGGCAATGGTGCGTGCAGTGGGGTAGGAGGTAAACCCTTTCTTCGCCGAGAGCCGTTGTACCGCTCCGCCTTCCTGGTCAACCGATATAATCGGCAGCAATGGATTGCTGGTGCTCAGAAATTTTGATGTGAGTGCACGCACTTGCCGGGGCGAGCGGATATTGCGGTCGAAAAGGATCACGCCGCCGATTTGGCCTTTGGCGATCTGGCCCGTTATCCGTCGCGCTCCGGCGCCATCGGGAGAACTGCCGTTAAAACCCACCAGCAACATCTGCCCGATCATGGCGTCGAGACCAACTTGTGGTTCCCTTCCGTGGCCGGGTAGCACTGACGTCGCCAACACAGCCAGGCACAAGGCTGGAAAGGCGATATATCGCGCAAAGGTCGTTTTCAATCTGAGTGCCTTTCAAGACAGGAGGCAGACAATCCGATGCCGGTTGCCTGCCCCGTGATGGCCTTATTGGCCATTCATGGTCGCGACTATGACCGATTGTTGACGAAGGTGCCAGCGAATGACAAAGAATTGCACTTTCGGCGGTAGGGATTGCATATTCTTGCCGTGAGATGGCAAAAGGCATCCACGATGAGACGCGCAATACTTCTTTTAGTTGGTTTGTTGATGGCCATTCCTTCGGCCGCTCCGGCGGCGACGGAGGATGCCGTACTGCGCGCGCGTGAGGGGGCGGCAAATCTCCTGCGTGGTAAATATGAGGCCGCAATTACCTCTTTCGACGCGGCGCTGAAAGATGGCCAGCTTGCCGATGTGCGCCGTGCCAATATTCTCAACGACCGCGGTGTTGCTAAATGGCGGCTGAAGCAGGCCAAGCAGGCGATTACCGACTTCAATAAGGCGGTCGAGCTCTTCCCCGATTACGCGATTGTCTACAACAATCGGGGTAATGCGCTCCTGGAATTGGGAGAGGCGGAGCAGGCGGTGCTTGATTTCACCCGTGCCATTGAATTGGCACCCAGTTATGGCGCCGCCCACAACAATCGTGGCAATGCCAACATGACGTTGGGGCGCACTGAAGATGCCTTGAAAGATTTTCGAAAAGCGGTCCAGCTGATGCCGACCAACGCCGTTCCGTACAATGGCCGGGGTAAGGCACACTCAGCACTGGGTCGGCCGTTCGCGAGTGTGCGGGACTTTTCGCGTGCGCTTGCACTGAACGCGAAATATTCCGGCGCACGTCACAACCGCGGATCGGCATATCTGAGGCTGGGGCGAGATTCCGATGCCGTGAAGGATTACACCGAATTGATTGCGCTGCAGCCGGAACGGGCGGATTTGTACCTGTCACGTGGAAGCGCGTATGCGCGCACACGACGTTTCAATGCGGCAGTAAAGGATCTGTCCAAGGCAATCAGCCTCGATCCGAATTCCATCGATGCATACCGCGAGCGGGGTTCGGCATTCCTCAAGGTCAAGCAACTCGCCAAGGCACGCGATGACCTGGCGACGGCTCTTGCGCTCAATCCTGAGAGCGTCGGATCATTAGTGGAGCGCGCCAGGACCAATCTTTATCTCGGCGCGCCGGAGGAAGGGCTGGCGGATGCGGAAAAGGCTGTTTCGCTTGAACCGAAAAACGCTGACGCTCTGGTTATACGTGGCCAAATCTATGAGAAACTCGAACGAGTTGACG
>DEIT01000020.1:2921-9006 GCA_002352635.1 Hyphomicrobiaceae bacterium UBA2767
AAAGTGCGTGTGCCTCTTGAAATGTATGGGGCAGGCATCCCGGAGATCGTGAGTTGGACGCTCATGAAACACAGCCTCAAAGGCATAGGCTTGCTTCGCTACAAGGCCGGAGTGTTGCGTGACGAGACCGCCAGCGACTACGAATACACCGCGATCGTAGATCTCTGGAAAGGCAAGGTAGCGGCGGTCGAGCCGCACGCCTGGGGTGACCGGAAATCACAATGGGATTGGAAAATGGCGTCTGTGGTTGTGACGGATCCGGATGGGGTTGCCAACGAAGTTACGCTGCGCAAGGCGCCGACGGAGAGTTACGGTCGAGGTGATCAGTTCTGGTCCAATGACAACTGGTGGTCACAAGGCAGACAGACGCGGCCGCAGCCCCGCCGCCGCCCACGGAGACGCCAACAGGGCGGCGATAATTTGTTCGACTGGCTGTTCCGCTAGGACCAGTGGCGACCACGCTTGGGACTAATCCTTTTTTGCAGCTAAAGCGTTCTTGAGCGATGTCAGGCGAATGGTGCTTTCCTGCCTGGTCCTCAGTCCGAAAATTTCTCCGAACACATAGGCTCCGAACAACAGCACAACATAGGCATTGAATTCGAGCAGCTCTTCCCAAAACTGCCCGCTTCCCCAAAATCCCAGCACGCCGTCCTTTCGGGTGGCGTGCGTCATGACCTCTATCTGTTCGCCCGCCAGTAGTAGTGGCAACCAGAACAGCAACGGCCACGCACTCCATTTCAGGCATGGGCGGACCATTGCTCTCAAATGCCTGCGCTGAGTTGCGACGTAAACTGCCAGTATGGCTAGGATGATCACGAACAGGACTCGGCGCCCGGGACCTGATGTAATTGCAATCAGCCATTCAGGTGCGCCATATACCCGAAAATCGACCTCCCTGAAAAACAACAAAAAACATGCACAGGAGAAGATTATCGCGACAACCCGTGGCGCGTCCTTGCTGTTCGCAGCGTTGGCATAGAAGACAAAAAACGCGGCGGCCAATGCAAAGGCCTGAAGACTTTCGATCGGGCCGCTTTCCTTGACCAGCCAATCCGGCCCGATGGTGAACGCCCAGACAATGAGGGCGAGATTGCCAAAAAGCAGCAATGCAAGGAGGGTATGACGAAAGTAGACAGGTTGAAACCAGGCCACGGCAACAAGCGTTGCAAGGCTCGCAACCAGTGTCAAAGTGACAAAAAGGTAGGCGGAACGGGCGGCTGTGCGGCCGACCTTTGCAATGAAATCTCGCTGCTGGGACGCCGCAATTTGGTAGAGCCCCGCCAGTTTCTGACGAAACACCTTGAGCCATTTTGCTGGCGTATGTTTCCCACTGGCAATTGCTGTTTCTGAATGCTTGGCCAACTCGTTGCGCATGGTATCGGCAGCAAACTTGGCCTTTGATTCGGACCAGACGTCGAACAGGGCGCGTTGCTCAGCGGTCGCCAGTGACCGGTAATCCGTCAGTAATGCCTTTTCATCCGCTGATGTTTTTCGCCAGGATCTGCCTCGTTTCGATCCCGTATTCTGTCCCCCGAGAAAGACGGCACCATCCGCCATGCCCCGAGATGACAATTCGGTCGCCTTGACGATGCTTGAGTACGCTTTGCGCGATTGATCGGATGCAACGTGATCAAGCGGCTGGGTTTCGAGGAGAAAAATAGACTTGGTGAGTTTCTCAATGATGCGCGTGTAGTAACCAATCGCCTCTTCGGCACTCACGGCAGAATCGGAGATGCGGGTGCGCAAGCCGCCCAATCCGGCGAGAAGCGCATCTGCTTCCTTCAAAGCGGTGGTCAGTTCTGTTCCGTAGTCGTCGCTGTTGAACCGTCCGGCGGATTTCTGGAGCACCGCATAACGATGGTCGGTGGCGCGCGCCTCTTTCTTGAATTGTTTGGCAGGCCTCATACTCTCGTTCATAGAGAGATAACCGGCCGCTGCTGCGCGTTCATGCTGCAACTTATGAATAAGTGTGAGAGCGTTTCCAGAGAAAAAGCCCAACCGATATGCACTGGTTGACTGTGAGGCTATCGGATAAATCGATGCGATGCTCAAAGCGCACAGTCCCCATAGCATGGCGATGCATATACCGACGGCCGCAGGGACAGTTGCAAATTGCTTGAAGGCTCTCATGCACTTTGACCCTGGACGCCAAACTATTCGCAATTGATTGGTGCTGTCGGACAGTCGAGAATCTTGAAGATTCTGTGTGCCCATCGCTGCGTGCGATTAGGTTTATACATCCCGACGTTTGAACGCCACATCCTAGTAGTGAGCGGATAATTCTTGAGGGTTGGCTCCCCGGGCCGGACTCGAACCAGCGACCCAGCGGTTAACAGCCGCTTGCTCTACCAACTGAGCTACCGGGGAATGCGCGCACCTATCAGGCTCGCAAGCCGCACTCGCTATAGCAAATGCGTGCGCATCATTCCAGAGCAAGAAATACATGTTTTTCAGATGACGTTGCATGTGTGTCCATTGCGCGCGGCCGGCAGAAAACATAAATGCGGTTCAATCTGATTCTGAAGATTGATAACGTTGCGATCCGGTCCGCATCCCAAATTCAGCCCATGTCCACGAAAATCAAACTTGGCAATCGCGTTTTTCACCTGCCGCGTTCGCGTCTTGTCCGCCTTGTTGTTGGGCTACTGCTGATTGTCGGCGGCCTGTTCGGATTTCTTCCGGTGCTTGGCTTCTGGATGATTCCGCTGGGCTTGCTGATTCTGTCCGTCGATCTGGCAATTGTGCGCCGTTATCGCCGACGCTTTGAGGTGTGGTGGGGCCGGCGGCGCGAGAGCGGGAATGACAATGGGGATAGGACTGTTGGAGATTCAAACTGAGTGAAGTGGAGGCCACGCCCGGAATCGAACCGGGGTAAACGGATTTGCAGTCCGCTGCGTAACCACTCCGCCACGTGGCCTTTTGTGCCGCCTATCAATCATCAGGAAAATCCGCAGTCAAGGCGTTGTGCGAAATACCGCAAACGTTGTGCAATGCTGTGTTCACTTTGCAGTGCTTCTTGACAAACCGCTTTAAATTTCCAACTGAGAGATGCGCGCGGGAGATGATGGATGAGCGAATACGCAGCAGCACGCTTCAATATGGTTGAATCCCAGATTCGACCGAATCAGGTAACCGATGCGCGCCTGTTGCGCGCACTGGCGGAAATTCCTCGAGAACGTTTCGTTCCGAGTTCCCTTAAAGCGCTTGCCTATATGGAAGAGGAAATAGAGATCGCGCCAGGGCGTCGGCTTCTTGCACCCATGCCGCTGGCGCGCCTCATTCAACTTGCCGAGGTTGAGCCTGACAATCTTGCGCTCGATGTCGGATGCGCAACTGGCTATTCGACAGCGCTCCTGACGCGGCTCGCGGAATCTGTCGTTGGACTTGACTGTGATGAGCGACTAACCGAACAGGCCAGCCAGATTCTCACCGAGCTGGAGGCCGACAATGCGGGTATTGTAGCGGGGGAGTTGTCCGAGGGTTATGCGAGCGAAGGCCCGTTTGACGTAATTTTGCTGAACGGTTGTGTGCCGCTCGTACCGCAGGCTTTGCTTGATCAGCTCAAAGATGGCGGGAGGCTGGTTGCGGTAATCGCTGAGCATGACTTCGGCCGAGCGTGCCTGTTCCGAAAAAGTGGCAGCCGCGTCAGTCAGCGCCCTGCATTCGACGCCGGCGGTCCGCTGCTTCCCGGTTTCGCTCGGGAAAAAACGTTCGTTTTCTGAAAATTTCTGATTTCCGCATATTTGTCGGCGGATTTGACAGGTGTTTTGTCGACATATCCACCGAAGTGTTGCGCGGACTCCACACATAGCCAATCGTCTTGGCCAGCTATGGGGAAATTGCTTTCACTGGCGCGTTGGAGTGACTATTCTCATCGTTCAGAGGTGAACTGGGTCATTCGATCGCTCGATGAACAAGAGTGACGGACGAACCAACGGGTCAAGGCAGTCATGTGTTTTCAGATGGGTAAGGTTTGCGCGCATTTTGTGCGTGGTTCCGCTTCGTGTATTGGGGCGATGGTGTTTGCTGCGTTTGCAGCCGGGTTCACGCCCGTGCATGCCGAATCACTTGTCCGGGCGCTGGCTTCGGCCTATGTGGGGAATCCGACACTTAATGCTGAACGCGCGGCGCTGCGCGCGATCGATGAGGAGATTTCCCAGGCTCGCTCTAATTTCCGCCCATCACTCACCGGAGACCTGGATACCGGTTACCGCAATACCAATCCCAAATCCAAGAACCGTGCCACGACCAGTGGCGGGTTCAATTCAGGCGGTACGCATCACCCCAAGAACCTTTCGCTCACCGTCAGCAAGTCGCTGTTCAGGGGCTTCCGCACGTTTAATGCCATCCGAGAGGCGGAAGCCACCATTCAATCCGGTCGGGCCACTTTGCGTAATGTGGAGCAAACGGTGCTTCTCGACGCAGTGACGGCTTACATGGACGTTTTTCGCGATCAGGCAATCGTTCGCCTGCGCGAAAGCAATGTCCGGGTTCTCTCGGAGCAGCAAAAGGCCACCACGGATCGCTTCGAGGTTGGCGAAGTCACCAAAACCGATGTGGCACAAGCGGAGGCCCGCCGAAGTGGTGCGGTGTCGGATCTCAACCTCGCTCAATCAAATCTGAAGACGAGCAGGGCGGCCTACCAGCGAGTGATCGGCCACCCGCCCAGCAATCTTGTCGAACCGCAATCGATCGAGTCGCTGTTGCCGCATGTTCTGCAAGTGGCCCTCAGCACGTCGGAAGCGGAAAATCCAAGCATTGTGGCGGCGATTTTTACAGAAGAAGCCTCGCGTTACGTGGTCAAGCAGATTATTGGTGAAATGCTTCCCGAACTGAGCGTGGAGGCAACGATCTCCGACTCATTCGAGCCATCCGTGTCCTTGGAAAAGCAAAGTGAGAGAAGGATTACCGGACGACTCAGGGTGCCGCTGTATTCAAAAGGTGAACCGTCATCCCGGGCGCGTCAGGCTCGGCAAACCAATGCCCAACGTAGGCGGGAAATCGATGAGGCACGGCGGCAGGCCAAAGCCGATGTGATCGCTGCCTGGGGGCGGCTGATTGCCGCACGAGCGCAGATTGAATCTGATCAGGCGCAGGTTCGCGCCAACAAGATCGCGCTGAATGGTGTGAAAGAAGAGGAGAAGGTCGGGCAACGCACACTTCTCGATGTGCTCGACGCGGAACAGGAACTCTTGGACGCGCAGGTGGAGCTGGTCGGTACCCAACGCGATAGAGTAGTCGCCTCGTACACACTTCTGTCCGCTATTGGACGGATGGATGCACATTTTCTGCGTCTTCCGGTCGAGCATTACGATCCGATGGAGTACTACGACAAGATCAAGCACAAAC
The DNA here is from genome assembly GCA_002352635.1 of Hyphomicrobiaceae bacterium UBA2767. Taxonomy (GTDB): domain Bacteria; phylum Pseudomonadota; class Alphaproteobacteria; order Rhizobiales; family Methyloligellaceae; genus UBA2767. Next base: position 8,271 of record DEIT01000020.1, read on the forward strand.
TGTTCGGGACATACGCCGACCGGCGTGAGCGGGAGACTTATCGGCGCGAGCGGGGCGCGCGTTAACCACAAGTTTTCCGGGACGCTGGCATAGGCGCGCATGACTTGCAGTTTGGCAGTGTGTTAATGTATTCACGAGGAAAGCCATCAGCGGGGATGATGGTTGTAAAATGCGGCATAGGGAATTCCAAAATGAGCAGTTCAGAGCAGGCGCCTGAGCCAACAATGGACGAAATATTGGCGTCAATCAGGAAAATCATTTCCGATGATGAGCCAGGGAGTGCAGCGCAACCGGAAACTGCGTCGGCAGAGGCCGGTGCACAGGCGGCTGATACGCCAGAGGCTGCTGCGCCAGAGGGAGACGCTCTTGCAGACGATCTCGCCAACGCACTCAATGATACTCAAGAGTCAGCGCAAGCCACGGACGATATTCTCGATCTGACGGAAGTCGTTGAACAGCATGCTTCCGCTGAAGCGGTTGAGGTGTCTGCACCGCAACCAGAAGCACCTTCTCAACCGCCGCAGGGCGAAGCGCTCCAGAATGCGCTTGCGGGAATGGGCACCGAGATGGCGCCGGAACCTGCTGCCGAGGCCAGCGGTGAAAAGGATATTTCCGCATTGCTCGCAGAAGCAGGCGTCGAGGATACAGCAGGAGAGGGCCCGGCTGAACCGCCGCCGCCCCCCCTGGCTACAGAAGCACCGGCAGGTGACGAACTGAGCGCCATTCTCGGTAATGC
>DEIT01000020.1:9144-9380 GCA_002352635.1 Hyphomicrobiaceae bacterium UBA2767
CTGCCGGATGTTCCACTGGCGGATGTCGTGGCGGACGAAGTGGCTACCGAGACGATGGCGGACACACCGGGCACACCGGAAGCAGCCATGGAGGAAGCTCTTGGAGATATGGCCGCAGAGACGCCGCAGCCCGCTGAGGAACCGTCGATTGTGATGCCTGACGATCAGCCTGAGATGCCTGCGGTGGAGCCTGAGGTTTCGGTCGAACCGGAGGGTTTCGCCGGGGCCGAGGCTGT
>DEIT01000020.1:9519-10423 GCA_002352635.1 Hyphomicrobiaceae bacterium UBA2767
TGCGCGAATGGCTGGATGACAATATGGAACGCATCGTAAAAGACGAGGTTGCTTCCAGTGGTCTGAAATCTGACGACAGCTAATGACCAAAGGCTCACTCCGGCCGTAGAAACAGCCTGAGACATAAAACCGGGGCCTTGATGCCCCGGTTTTTCTTTGCCCCATCAGTTGCCTTGATGATTCACTGATGGCGATGGTTGACACGCCCGATGGGACATGGCTAACCACCACACCGCACATAGAGTTTTGAGCCACAAGTTTCACGCCACAAGCAATGCTCGATAAGACATATAAACCAGCAGATCTCGAGAAGAGAATCTATGCCGTCTGGGAAAAGGCGGGCGCATTCAAATGTGGTCAGCCGGACCGTGTCAAAGCGGGGGCGGAGCCTTATTGCATTGTCATACCACCGCCCAACGTTACTGGCTCCCTGCATATGGGCCACGCGCTCAACAATACGATCCAGGACATTCTCATTCGTTTCGAGCGGATGCGGGGGCGTGATGTCCTATGGCAACCGGGTACTGACCATGCGGGAATCGCCACGCAAATGGTCGTGGAACGCCAGCTCATGGAAAACCAGGAGCCTGACAGGCGCGCGATGGGACGTGAGGCATTTGTTGAGCGGGTGTGGGCATGGAAGGAAGAGTCAGGCGGCACGATTATCAATCAGCTCAGGCGTCTGGGCGCGTCGTGTGACTGGTCGCGTGAGCGCTTTACGATGGACGAGGGCCTCAGCGCCGCGGTGCTTAAGGTCTTTGTTGACCTCTATCGCGAAGGGCTCATCTTCAAGGACAAGCGTCTGGTCAACTGGGATCCGAAACTGCTCACCGCGATTTCCGATCTGGAGGTGCAACAGGTCGAGACGACCGGTCACTTGTGGCATTTCAAATACCCGATCAAG
>DEIT01000020.1:10481-12322 GCA_002352635.1 Hyphomicrobiaceae bacterium UBA2767
ATCGCTACAGGGAGCTTATCGGCAAGACGGTCGTCTTGCCACTGGTGGGCCGGGAAATTCCTGTCATCGCGGATGAATATGCTGATCCGGAACAAGGCTCCGGTGCGGTCAAAATGACACCCGCCCATGACTTCAACGACTTTGAAGTCGGACGGCGGCATGATCTTGAGATGATTAATATTTTTGATGAGCACGCCTGCCTTAACGAAAACGCGCCGGAACCATATCGAGGGCTTGAGCGTTATGTGGCGCGCAAGCGCATCGTCGCTGATCTGGAGGCCGAGGGATTGGTCGAGAAAATCGAAGAGCACATCCACGTTGTGCCCTACGGTGATCGGTCCAACGAAGTTATCGAACCATGGCTCACTGAGCAGTGGTATGTGGACGCGAAGACGCTCGCCGGGCCGGCTATCGAGGCGGTCGAAAAAGGCGACACGGTCTTCGTTCCCCAGAATTGGGAAAAGACGTATTTCGAGTGGATGCGCAACATCCAGCCCTGGTGCATTTCGCGCCAATTATGGTGGGGACACCAGATTCCGGCATGGTATGGACCCGATGGTGAAATCTTCGTCGCTCATGATGAGGAAGAAGCAAAGGGGCTCGCCAGGCAACACTATGGAGAAGACAAACCGCTCGAACGCGACCCGGACGTGCTCGACACGTGGTTCTCATCCGCGCTCTGGCCATTTTCGACGCTGGGCTGGCCCGAAGAGACCCCTGAGCTGAAACGCTACTACAAGACCGATGTGCTCAGCACCGCCCATGACATCATCTTTTTCTGGGTCGCGCGGATGATGATGATGGGGCTGCATTTCCTGGATGAGGTGCCGTTTCGCACAGTCTACATCCACGCGATCGTGAAGGATGAGAAAGGGCAGAAAATGTCCAAGTCCAAGGGGAACATTATCGATCCCCTGGATCTCATCGACGAATATGGTGCAGACGCATTGCGTTTCACCATGGCCGCGATGGCAGCTCAGGGCCGCGATGTGAAGGTCGCAAACAACCGTGTTGAAGGATATCGCAATTTCGGCACAAAAATCTGGAACGCCGCTCGGTTTCTGGAGATGAATGAATGTATCCGCTCAGATGGCTTTGATCCTTCAAGGCTGGAGCAAGGCGTCAACAAATGGATCGCTGGTGAGGTTGAGAAGGCAGCAGCCGCAGTGACCGCGGGAATTGAAGCCTACCGGTTCAATGAAGCGGCTGGGGCCATCTACCGTTTTGTCTGGAACATTTTTTGTGACTGGTATCTGGAACTCATCAAACCCGCTTTGCAGGGCGATGATGAAGCTGCAAAATCGGAGACGCGAGCAACAGCTTCCTGGGCGCTCGACAAGGCGCTCGCTCTGCTTCATCCCTTTATGCCGTTCATTACCGAGGAGCTATGGGCGCGGCTTGGCGAACAAGGACCGACGCGTGAAACCATGCTCATTCTGGCGGCATGGCCAGAAGACAAGGGCCTTATCGACGCGGCGGCTGATGCGGAATTCAATTGGGTCATTCGGGTTGTGGGCGAAGTCCGTTCAATCCGCGCGGAAATGAATGTGCCGGCGGGCGCCAGGATTCCGATCATCGCTCTTGGCGCAGGTGAGGCGACGTGCGCTCGGCTTGATGCAAATGCCGACGCACTAAAGACCCTGGCCCGCCTTGATGCAATTACGACCGCGGACAAGGCTCCGAAGGGATCTGTGCAGTTTGTTCTGGATGATGCAACCTTCGCGTTGCCGCTCGAGAGCGTCATTAACATTTCAGCCGAGACAGATCGGCTCAATCGTGAAATCGGCAAGGTGAGTGCGGAGATCAAGCAGTTGTCGGCCAAGCTTGCCAATGAGAACTTC
>DEIT01000022.1:0-18130 GCA_002352635.1 Hyphomicrobiaceae bacterium UBA2767
GAATGCTGGCCCGAGGGCAGATCAACCTGGGTCGGATCGCCTGTTACAACCATTTTTGATCCTTCGCCTATGCGGGTCAGGAACATCTTCATCTGAATTGCTGTGCAATTCTGTGCTTCATCGAGAATGATCGCGGCGTTCGCAAGCGTGCGACCGCGCATGAAAGCAAGCGGCGCTATTTCAATGACCCCGGTTTCAAGACCTCGCTCGACCTTGCCGGGAGCGAGCACATCGTAGAGCGCATCGTAAAGCGGGCGCAGATATGGATCGACTTTCTCGCGCATATCGCCGGGAAGAAAGCCGAGCCGCTCTCCAGCCTCGATTGCGGGGCGTGACAGGATAAGCCGCTCCACCTCGCCGCGTTCAAGCATCGCAGCAGCATAGGCGACCGCCAGATATGTCTTGCCCGTTCCTGCGGGACCCGTGGCAAACACCAGGTCGTGCTTCGACATCGCCTCAAGATAGGTGCTTTGCGCCGGTGTGCGCGCAGTGATCACCCGCTTCCGGGTGCGGATTTGCTTAATGCCCCCGCTGTTCAAATCGCCTTTTGCCTTTGAGCCTTCTGGTTCTGCTCGAACGTGGCGGATGGCACCGTCAATATCGCCCGACCCGATGCTCTGGCCCTCCGCAAGACGACCGTAAAGGTCTTCAAGAACCCGTTTGGCAATATCACAGGAGCTTGCGACGCCGCGAAGAGTAACGACGTTACCGTGCGCCACTATCTCAATTTCAAGACGATCTTCAAGAACCGCCAGATTCGCGTCGTACTCGCCAAACAGTTCCGCAACCAGCCTGTTATCGTCGAAAGGGACGACCAGCTGATGCTCTGAAGTCAAAGTGTCCTGGGTGGTCAAGTTGTCTTATCTGTGCTCGTTTGCGTTACACTTCGTTTCTTGCGAAGCATCTGCGCGCAGCGTCTCCGACACTCTCTCGCCATTGGCTCGTTAGACGGCAGCCATTACCAATTGGCTCGAATCTGCAACGCTCAATATGTCAGCTTCAAGACTATTGGGTCCCGCGCGCAAAATTTCAACCTCGATCATGCGTCCCATGAGTTCATCGGCGCCATCGGCATGAACGGCCTGCAGATAGGGCGAGCGACCGACAAGCTGGCCGGGCCTGCGACCATGGCGCTCAAAAAGAACATCAAAACGACGCCCTACACATGAGGCATTGAATGCTGTCTGCTGCGCTGACAGCATTGCCTGTAACTCCTGCAAACGTACGCTTTTGATTTCATCAGGCACCTGATCATCCATCGTTTCAGCCGGCGTCCCGGGACGGGCGGAGAATTTGAAAGAATAGGCCTGGGCGAAATTGACCTCATCGACAAGCTGAAGGGTTTGCTCGAAATCCGCATCCGTTTCACCCGGAAACCCGACAATAATATCCGTGGAAAGCGCCATATCGGGCCGCGCTTCACGAATGCGCCTTACGAGATCGAGATATTCCTCGCGGGTATGTTTGCGGTTCATAGCGCCGAGGATCCGGTTAGATCCCGCCTGGAACGGCAAATGCAGATAAGGCATAACTTTGTTTTGGCTACCGTGGACTGCAATCAGGTCATCGCTCATGTCGCGCGGGTGGCTGGTCGTGTAGCGCAGCCGTTCAATCGCAGGAATTTCAGCTAGCCGCACCAACAGGCGTGCAAGCGACCAAGATGCGCCGTCTTCACTCTGCCCGTGGTAAGCATTCACGTTCTGGCCCAACAGCGTCAATTCGCACACGCCGGCCGCTGCCAGACGTTCGGCTTCTTCGACGATCTCGCGCACCGGACGGGAGTATTCAACGCCGCGCGTATAAGGAACAACGCAGAAGGTGCAGAATTTGTCGCATCCCTCCTGCACCGTAAGAAATGCTGCAGGCGCGCGACGAGAGGCCGTGCGTGCAGGCAGATGCTTGAACTTGTCGTCCTCGGGAAAATCCACGTCAACAACCCCGCCACCGCTTCCTTCGGCCTGGCGGACGAGGTCGCCCAGCCGATGATAACTCTGCGGGCCAACCACAAGATCAACCACCGGCGCTCGGGTGAGAATTTCGCGCCCTTCTGCCTGGGCAACACACCCGGCAATGGCAATTGTGGTTCGATGTCCGTCCTTTTCGCGAGCAGCCTTTATCTGGCGCAACCGACCAAGTTCGGAATAGACTTTTTCCGCGGCTTTCTCGCGGATATGGCAGGTATTCAAGATGAGCAGGTCGGCGGATTCCGGTTCATCGGCTGCCGTGAATCCTGAAACCCCAAGCGCCTCTGACATGCGCTCGGAGTCATAGACGTTCATCTGACAACCGAACGTCTTGATAAAATGCCGTCTGCCCGCCTTGGTCATTTCAATTCCACTCGCATTCCCGGCAATCGCGCCCTTGGGCACCGCTGCAATTGACTAATGCGTCTTGTGCACGGGCTTGTAGCCGGGAACGCCCCGCGCGTCCATCTCGCACTGTTCTTATCCTGAATCATCTCCGCACGCCGATGCGACCGATTTGCGCGGCAGCAGTATGTTCGCCACATCTCGACGGATTTCACTCTCAGTAAATGCGGCGAGAGCCTTGCGATCAGCAAAACTGTCAAGTTTTACCGGCTCGCCAATACGCACGTGAACATCAAGCGGACCGCGCTTCAGCAATCCCCATGCATGGCTGGCAATTTCCATGTCCCCATACCAGGCGACGATTGGCCGGCCGCGACGACCAAGTGGCAGGCCCTGCTGCCGGGTGTAGGCGATCGCGATCGTCTGCACATAGATGCTGTCCTCATGCGCCTGCGCGCCATTCCCGCGAGGCTTGGCCGCTGCGAACAGCGAAGTCTTGAAAGGCAAGACACGATTGCCATCCGAACTGGTCCCTTCCGCAAAAATAACGACGTGATCACCCTCGCGCAGCCGGGACATTATTTCGTTTGCGGAATTATGCGTATTGAGGCGTTGCTCGCGATTCACGAAAATTGTGCCCTGAAGCCTGGCCAGCCAGCTGATGAACGGCCAGGTGCCCACTTCAGACTTGGCGACGAATGAGACAGACCCAACCGCACTCAACACCGAAATGTCGAGCCAGGAGATATGATTGGCGATGAGGAGCACAGATCGGTCTTCGGCGATTCTACCATGCTGATGAATCTCGACACCAAGCAGGCGGCAGACCTGGTGATGATACCAGTGAGGAAAACGTCGCGCCCAGACAGTACTGACTTGGCGCAAGATCAGCTGCACCAGCATCAATGGAACGGTGAACACAAAGAACCCGACTAGGATGAGAAAGGCGCGCAGGTCTCGCATGGGTGTCAGTGACAAACAGCCGGTCCAAAGACGGTACCGGCTTACTTGTCCTTGTCCTCAAGGGGAATGCCATACAGTTCCAGCCGGTGATCAACGAGTTTATAGCCGAGATCGCGAGCTATCGCCTCCTGCAGTTTTTCGACTTGCTCGTTTTGGAACTCGATGACCTTTCCCGTTCGCATGTCGATCAGATGGTCATGGTGCTCTGCAGCGGTTTGCTCATAGCGGGCACGACCGTCGCCAAACTCATGGCGTTCAAGAATTCCGGCTTCCTCAAACAGTCGCACCGTCCGGTAAACGGTTGATAGTGAAATATTGTCGTCGACGGCACTGGCGCGCCTATGCACGCCCTCGACGTCAGGATGATCTTGTGCTTCGGACAGAATTCGCGCGATCACCCGACGCTGGCCGGTCATCCGCATCCCTTTTTCCCGGCAGAGGCGTTCGAGGCGGCTTTCTGGAATATCGCGTCTTGGCATTCGCTAACCGTCTGTTGGCTCTTGTCAGCGCCGTTATAGGCGTAAGCGCCGCGGTGCGTCCACCGACCAACGTGGGCTGCAAGCAACATGTCCGCCATTTAGCTTTGCCGGGAAAGCGCTTTTCCTGTCTGTGGCTTGGCGTCTGGTGGCCGCAAATAGAGTGGATGGACCGGTCCTTGTGTCGGGGCGCGCGTCATCGCAATCCGAACAAGCATGTGCGCATCGGGCTGAAGTTCCGGCAGAATGGTGTTGAAAATTCTCCTCTTCCCGGCCACTTCTCGCACCAGATCAGCGCCGCCTCCTGCAAGCACAATTCGACCCCCGCCCGGCAACAGGGCATGAGCCTGCTCCGGGGTCAGCGCCTTAGGCTCCGATAGGACACCACCCACCCCGTCATAGATCCCAATATAGACTTCTCCCCTCCGGGCATCGACAGCGACCCCCAAAGCGTCAGGTGTTTGTTCCAGCGTATCAAGGGCCATACGTGCCATCACTTCCAGGCTTGTGACACTGATGAGCGGCAATCCCGTCGCAAGCGCGAGCCCTCGCGCCACTGAGACACCGACGCGAACCCCGGTGAACGATCCAGGGCCCGTCGTGACGGCGATTGCGTCGAGTTCGTCATAACCAAGTGATGCGTTCGCAAGCACGCTTTCGATCATCGGCACGATGGATTCGGCGTGCGCGCGGTCACGCAGCTCATAGACGCCTGTGACTTCGGGCGCTTGCGGATCGCCGCGCGCGATGGCGGCGGAACAGGCGCCAAGCGTTGTATCGAGCGCCAGAACATTCATTTCGAGGTTGGCCTTTTCCGCAATGTCCCCCGGCCTAGAGGATCTTAGCGATCTCGTCGAATTCGAATCTTGGCGAACGCGGGAAAAGCGCCGACGGTTCACCATAACCGAGGCTGCACAGGAAATTCGATTTGATGTGGCCTTCGGGGAAAAACTCTGCATCAACGCCTGCATTGTCAAAACCGGACATGGGGCCCGTATCGATGCCGAGCGCCCGCGCCGCAATAATGAAATAGGCTCCCTGAAGCGTGCCATTTCGAAATGCAGTCGTGGCAATATGTTCATCGTTGCCTTCAAACCAGCTTCTTGCGTCTGTGTGCGGAAACAGTTTTGGAAGATGATGATGAAAGTTGGTGTCGTGGGCAATGATGGCGCAAACCGGTGCGCTCATGGTCTTGACCCGATTGCCTTCCGCCAGATGCGGTTCGAGGCGCGCCTTGGCTTCCTTGGATCTCACAAAAACGAAGCGGGCCGGTGAAGAGTTTGCGCTTGTCGGTCCCATCTTGGTGATGTCTACCAGTTCCCGCAGAACAGCGTCCGGCACGTCTTTCTCAGACCACGAAAAATGAGTGCGCGCGTCATGAAAGATCCGATCAAGCGCACCATCGGATATGCGATCGTTCATCGCGACTCCCCAATGTGTTGGTTGATTCAGTCTGTGCCGCTGCGTTCAGACTAGCAGAGCCTCAAACCGGGCGCACGCCCTGAACTTCCGGAACGAAATGTTTCAGGAGATTCTCAATGCCATGCTGCAGGGTCGCCGTTGAACTTGGGCAGCCCGCGCAAGCTCCGCGCAACGAAAGGTAGACGATCCCTTCGCGAAACCCCTGGAAGGCGATGTCGCCGCCGTCTTGAGCAACGGCCGGTCGGACACGGGTTTCAAGCAACTCCTTGATTGTATCTACCGTCGCCTTGTCTTCCGGTTCGAAGAATTCTTCCGCAGTGTTCGCCTCACTCGCCGCGCGATCGCCCACAACGATTGCCGCACCGGACATGAAATGCTCCATGATCGCGCCGAGAATCGCGGGCTTGAGATGCTGCCACTCGCCGTCCTCTTTCGTCACGGAAATAAAGTCGGATCCAAAAAAGACGCCCTTGACACCATCAATTCCAAACAGCCTGGACGCGAGCGGAGAATGAGCCGCTTCGTCCTCGTCGAGATACTCAACGGTTCCTGAACCCAGAACCGGTTTTCCGGGAAGGAATTTCAGCGTTGCCGGATTCGGCGTGGCTTCTGTCTGAATGAACATGGTCGTTGTTCCCTTCAGTTTCTGGCCGCATCAACGGTCCAGATTAGAATAATTCTATATAAGACTATAGGTCCGGTGCGAAAATACAAGGGCACAAGATGGTGACTTGAAAAAGCCCTCCAGTGCGGGCGCTCTACGCCAAAGCCTGAATCTCTTCATCCGTCAAGGTCCCCGGCACGATGGTTATGGGAATCGCAAACTCACCCAGATATTTGCCTGCTGCCAGTGACGACACAAGCGGACCGGGGCCCGCAGGATCCTTCGATGCGCCAAGAACGAGTATGGCGATGTCGGTATCCTCACTGATGACGTTGACGATTTCCTCAGCCTTATTACCTTCGCGAATGATTTCTTCGGGCTCGATCTTGTCAAAACCGAGTGCTTTCAGTTTGCGGCCAAAGAGGCGGAAGACGGCCTTCGCCTTGCTCATTCCCTCTTCTCTTGCAATCTCCTCAACTCCGAGCCAATGCTGAAAGTCGCCGGGTTCGACAACATAGAGCAATGCCAAGCCTCCACCTGTATGCTCGGAACGACCAGCAGCAAACGCAAGCGCACGCTCACATTCCGGCGTTTCGTCCACGACCACGAGAAACTTGCGGCGGTGGCCTTTTTCGAAGCTTTGGCGCTTTCTTCTTGCGGGCATGGAAATACGACCTCTCGATGAAAACGGCTGGGGTGGTCAGATGTGAATTGAAAGACGAGTTAAAAACAGCCCCGATTCGCTATTACGCCTGACAGCATCCCCTTTTGCGAGCAATTTGACAACTGACTGTCATAACACCAAGGCAATTCCGGCCCCAAATACCTGATCTGGTTGAGAAACATCTTAGACCGACCAAAAGCAATCCCTATCAGCGCATCTAGTCTGTCAAAAGACCGATTGTCTGTTTGGTTTCGCGCATGATGGGATCCGCAATGGCATGCGCTCGAACCGCGCCATCGGACAATATTGAATCAATGTGGGATGGATCGTCCATCAACCGCTTTGTTTCCGCACCGATTGGACCGAGCGTTTCTACTGCAACCTCGGTAAGTGCCTGCTTGAAGGCGGAGAATTGCCCACCGCCGAATTCAGTGAGTGTTTCGGCCTTGCTCTTGGCCGCCAGCGCGGCGTAGATGCCGACAAGATTCTCCGCTTCAGGTCGACCCTCAAGGCCGATCTCTTCTGATGGCAAGGGCTCCGGATCAGTCCGTGCTTTGCGGAATTTCTGGGCGATCGTATCAGCGTCGTCCATCATATTGATGCGCGTCATATCCGACGGATCCGACTTGCTCATTTTTGCCGTACCATCGCGCAGGCTCATAACCCGGGTAGCCGGTCCGGCAATCAGCGGTTCGGGCAGAGGGAAAAACGTTTCGCCGAAGCCATGAGCGGCAATTGATTCCGCGAAGTCGCTGTTGAATTTCTGCGCAATGTCCCGCGACAATTCCAGATGCTGCTTCTGATCGTCACCGACGGGCACATGCGTCGCGCGGTAAAGCAGGATGTCAGCGGCCATCAGGTTCGGATAGGCAAACAGCCCAACAGAGGCATTCTCGCGGTGCTTACCCGCCTTCTCCTTGAACTGCGTCATGCGATTGAGCCAACCCATGCGGGAAACGCAGTTGAAAATCCATGCCAGTTCCGCATGGCCCGAGACCCGGCTCTGGTTGAATATGATGTGTGCCTCGGGGTCGATGCCGGCAGCGATAAATGCGGCTGTCACCTCGCGAATGTTGTGTTCAAGCTCTTTAGGGTCTTGCCACACAGTGATGGCGTGCAAATCAACCACGCAATAGAGGCAGTCGTGGTTTTCCTGCAACGCCACAAATTTTGTGATGGCGCCGAGATAATTTCCAAGATGCAGATTTCCGGTCGGCTGAACGCCGGAAAAAACGCGAGGCCTGTTTGCACTCATGAACAACTCGTAGGGTTTGACTGTCGGGTTCCGCCTTATGGCGCGGTCGGCGTGTCCGCGCAAGGCTTGACGGGTGTGTCCCGCCTAGCGGCGAAAAATCCGTTTCAGGAGCGCGCGCACGTCCGCCCCGCCCATCAGATGGGCCAGGGCGAGATAGATAACAAGTCCGCTCACCACAAGCACGCCGAGCGCTCCGACCTGCAAGGCCACGCCTTGCCCAGGCGCAAAATAGGGCGCCAGTAGAAGCGCAAGCACCCAGATGGCTGCACCCATAATCACACTTGCAAGGCACAGCGGACCGATGCGGCGCTTGAATTGCGCATCAAACACAAAATCCCCGCGCTTGAGCAGCGTGCCGGCGAGCAGACCAGTATTGACCCACCCGGCCAGACTTGTTGCGATCGCAATGCCTACATGGCCGATCGTGTAAAAAAGTGCGAGAGAGCACACCACATTTACGGCCACGGAAATTGCCGCATATATCATCGGCGTCTTGGTATCTTCGCGAGCAAAGAAGGCGGGAGAGAATACCTTGATCGCGACGAAGGCCGGCAGGCCGACGGCGAAGGCAGCCAGAGCCGTTGCCGTCGCCATCGTGTCTGCGGCGCCAAACGCTCCACGCTCAAACAGAACCTGGATGATGGGTTCAGGAACCGCAACAAGTGCTGCGGCCGCCGGAAGCGTGAAGAACAAGGAGAATTCAAGTGACCGGTTTTTGCTCTCAATAGCCTCGGAGTAGTTGCCCGCGCGCAGCTTGCGCGACAGATCAGGAAGAAGAACGACACCGACGGCTATTCCGATGACACCCAATGGCAGCTGATAGATCCGGTCGGCATAGTAGAGCCACGATACGGCTGAATCCTGAAGTGAGGCGATAATCCCCCCGATCAGAATGTTCACTTGGGTAATGCCGCCAGCAAAAACACCTGGAATGCCGAGCCGCACCAGGCGCCTCACGCCATCAGTATATCTGGGACGCTGCAGTTTCAGGCCCAGCCCGGCGCTGCGCGCGCCGAGCAAGAGCGCCCCGAGCTGGGCGAACCCACCAACGAAGACGGCCCATGCGAGCGCAACGCCCGCGTCAGGTGTCCCCCGCGTTCCGGCAAGGGCGAGGCCACCAAGCACAATGATGAAGACGATGTTCAGCAGCACTGGCGCGAATGCCGCCAACGCGAACTTGCCAATGGCATTGAGCATTCCTGAAAACAGCGCCACCAGTGACACGCAGAGCAGGTAGGGAAATGCGATCCGCGTAAGTTGGACGGCAAGATCGAACTTGTCCGGCGAGGCGGCGAATCCAGGCGCGATGCCATACATCAAGCCCGGCATTGTGATCTCGGCAAAGGCAGTCAGTACAAGAAGAACAGCGGTGAGTGCAGACAGTGCCTCTTGCGCAAACTTGCGCGCCTCTTCGCGCCCCTCTCCTTCCAGACGTCTGGCAAACAGCGGAACGAATGCGGCATTGAATGCACCTTCGGCAAACAGCCGCCGGAACATGTTGGGAAACCGGAAGGCGATGAAGAAAGCGTCCGCAACCGGCCCGGTACCAAGGACGAGCGCGATCAGCATATCGCGCACGAATCCGAGAACACGGCTGATCATGGTCATGCCGCCGACGGTCGCAAACGATCGGTACAGTGTCATGGACGACTGAAGTAGAGGACAGGCGAGCCGAGAGCAAGCATACGCTCTGAAGACGGACTGGGAGATGGGTTCTAGGCGTCGGCCAGCGCCGCCTGCGAAAGAACGCCCAACAATCTGTGGCGGATGGCCGTTTGCTGAGGCTTGTTGGTGATTTTTTTGCCGGTCAGGTCAGTGACATAGAATACATCGACTGCCTTTTCCCCGAATGTAGCGATGTGAGCCGATGCAATATCAAGCTTAAGATCTGCGATCTCGCAGGTCAGATCAAAAAGCAGGCCCGGCCGGTCGAGGCAATTGACCTCGATCACCGTAAGTTCTTCAGAAAGCGAGTTGTCGATCATCACCTGGTCCTCGACGGAGAAAACTTTCAGGCTGTCTTTCGGCCTTGGTCTTCCTGTCATCAGATCGGCAAGCTTGAGCTCTCCCTCAAGCACATCCTGAACGTTCGACACGATCCGCCTGCCGCGCCGCTGCTCGTCATCCGAAAGGTCGAAATCGCGCTGCAACTGGAAGGTATCGAGCGCATGTCCCTCACGAGTGGTCGAAATCTGTGCGCCGACGATATTGGCGCCGGCGCTTGTGCAGGCGCCTGCTATGATCGCCACCAGACGCGTTCTCACGTGAGAATAAACGCTGAGCTCAGTTACGTCTTCAAATGTGTGAGCGGCCACGTCGGCTGCAAACTCTTGACCTTCCGCTTGGGCCGCAGCAATCATTCTCACGTGACGCACCTGCTGGTCAGTTGACGTCCTCTGCCAGTAGTCCGCTGTTTGCATTGCCGCAAATCGCTCAATCTCAATCTCGCCGAGTTCGGATGAGGCGGCTCGCACATCTTCGATGGCTTGATCCACTTTTTCGTGCCGGCTGAGGTCATCGTGAGAACCAACCAGTATCGAGCGGGTTTCATAGTAGAGAGTGCGCAGAAGTTGTCCCTTCCACCCGTTCCAAACGCCCGGGCCAACGGCACGAATGTCTGCCGCCGTCAGGATTAACAGGAGCTTCAGTCGCTCCGGGCTCTGCACGATTTCGGCGAAGTCGCGGATGGTCTTGGGATCATTCAGATCGCGGCTCTGCGCAAACAGGCTCATATCGAGATGATGCTCGACGAGCCATGAGACGGTTTCGGTTTCGGCGGGGCTCAGACCGAGCCTGGGGCAAATTTTTCTGGCAAGGCGAGCCCCGGCAATCGAATGATCCTCTTCGCGTCCCTTGGCGATATCGTGCAGGAACGCGGCGACATAAAGCGCATTGCGGCTTTCAAGCGTGGGGAGAATTTCCGTGGCAACGGGAAGATCGTCGGCACACCGCCCATGCTCAATATCGGACAGAATACCAATCGAGCGCACCAGATGCTCATCAACCGTAAAGTGATGGTACATGTTGAACTGCATCATCGACACGACCCTGCCGAAGGCGGGCACAAATCTTCCCAGAACGCCGGTTTCGTTCATGCGGCGCAACGCGTTTTCCGGATTGGACGGGCTCGTCAGCAGCTTGAGGAACAGCTTGTTCGCTTCCGGGTCGGCCCGAAGCTTCTTGTCAACAAGCTTGAGCGAGGCGCGTACCAGACGGAACGCGTTCGGGTGAAACATTACATTGTACTTTTCGCCGAGCCAGAACAGACGGATCAGGTTCACCGGGTCCTGTGAGAAAACTTTGTCATGGGCCACGTTGATGCGGCCATTGTCGATTTTGAAATCGGAAGTCTTCCTCAAATGCGCGCGCTTTCGCCACGTGGTTGGCGCGAGCAGGTTTTTCAAAGCGGGCGCGGTCGTGAGCTGCTGCACCTCGAGCGCCGAACAGACGATGCGGGTAAGATCTCCGACGTCCTTGGCAACGAGGAAATAGTGCTTCATGAAACGCTCAACCGAACGCATGCCTTTTTGTTCCCGGTACCCAAGTTTTTCGGCCATCGGCATTTGGACATCGAATGAAAGGCGTTCGTCGGCGCGGCCGGTCAGGAAATGCAGGTGGCAGCGAACCGCCAGCAAAAAATCCTCGCTGCGCTGAAACGTCTGGTACTCCTCCTGCGAAAAGACGCCATCCTCCACAAATTCCTCAACCGCTTTTCCGGGATAAATGTATGACGCAACCCAGTGCAGGGTATGCAGGTCGCGCAAACCACCCTTTCCGTCCTTGACGTTGGGTTCGACCAGGTAGCGCGAAGCGCCCGAACGCACATGCCGGGCATCGCGCTCAGCCAGTTTGGCGGCGAGAAATTCACGGCTGGAACCAGACATAACGTCCTTGCGCAATCGGGATTGAAGTTCCGCGAACAACTCCTCATCGCCGAGGATGAGGCGCGCATCGAGCAGCGAGGTGCGGATGACCATGTCTTCTTGCGCATATTTGACGGACTGCGCCACCGTGCGCGTTGCGTGGCCAACCTTGAAGCCCAGATCCCAGAGCAGATAGAGCATGTACTCAACGACACTCTCCCCCCACGCAGTCTGCTTGTAGGGCAGCAGGAACAACAGATCGATGTCGGAATAGGGTGCCAGCAGCCCGCGACCATATCCACCCGTCGCGACTACCGCCATTCGCTCCGCGGATGACGGGTTTTCGGCTCGGTAAAGATGGGTGACGGCAAAGTCGTAGATAACCCCAATGAACTCGTCTTGGAAATTGGACAGGCTTTCAGCGCATCTTCGACCATCGCCATCGGCTTCAAGCTGACGTTCCGCGGCCAGGCGGGCGTCCTCAACGACCTGTTTGAGCGCGGCAAGAACCTCGCCACGCATCGCACTCTCTTGCGACGAATGCGCTTTCCAAACCCCGGTCAGGTTTTCGCGCAAGACTATTGCGTCAAAGTAAGGTGCGGATGATAGCAGTGTCTGGTCCATGGGTTTCGTATCGGGCAAATGACCAAATTCCAGCCCGCATTGTATCACAAAGGGCGCTAGTCGGGCTCTTTGTCGAGTAGCGCATTGAGTTTGTAAAGTGCCTCAAGCGCTTGTTTCGGCGTCATTTCGTCCGGATTCATGCCGCCAAGCATCTGCTCGACTTCCGACGGTCCCTTCGATTGCGCGGGAGCGCTCGCAACCCTGGCCGAAAATAGCGGCAGATCTGACGCCAGCTCCAGGGCAATTCCTGCGCGCTCTCCACCTTCCAATTCTCCCAGCACCTGCTGCGCGCGCTCGATTGCACTGCCGGGCAAGCCGGCCAGCTTGGCCACGTGAATGCCGTATGATCTGTCGGCTGCACCGGGTATGACCTTGTGCAGAAAAACAATCTCGTCCTGCCATTCTTTCACCTGCACGGTAACCATACCCACGCCATCGAGTGTGCCGGCGAGTGCCGTCAACTCATGATAGTGCGTTGCAAACAGCGCGCGGCATCCGTTTACACCGTGCAAATACTCAATGCTGGCCCAAGCGATGGACAATCCGTCGAAAGTCGCGGTTCCCCGGCCGATTTCATCAAGAATAACGAAAGATCGCTCAGTCGCCTGATTGAGGATGCGGGCCGTCTCAACCATTTCGACCATGAAGGTGGAGCGCCCTCCGGCGAGATCATCCGACGCGCCGACCCGGCTGAACAGACGGTCGACGACCCCGATATGCGCCGAGCGTGCAGGCACATAAGCACCCATCTGCGCCAGAATGACCATCAACGCGTTCTGCCTGAGATAGGTGGACTTGCCGGCCATATTGGGCCCCGTCACAATCCAGAGGCGCTCACATTCGCTGTCAGTTCCGCCATCCGAAGAATTGTCCCTACCAAACTCAAGCGCACAGTCATTTTCCACGAACGCCCCCGCATCGCTACCTTTAAGCGCCTGCTCCACAACCGGGTGGCGCCCGCCATCGATCCGAAAAGCGCCACTAGCGTCCACTTTGGGGCGAACGAATCCTCGCTCTTCAGCAAGTTCTGCCAACCCGCAATCGTGATCGATCCGTGCAAGCGCTGTCGCAACGTCGCCGAGCGCCGATTCAGCCTGCAGAATCCGCGCAATGAGGTCGCTGAATATTTCCTGCTCCATCGCCAGCGCGCGGTCCGCCGCAGACACAATGCGTGCTTCGGCCTCACCCAATTGCGTTGTCGTGAACCGCATGGCGTTGGCCATTGTCTGACGGTGAATAAACTCCGTATCTGCCGCCGCCACCAGCCGCTCACCATGTGCGGAAGGAACCTCGATGAAATACCCGAGCATATTGTTGTGACGCACTTTGAGCGCTTTGACGCCCGTCGCTTCCGCGTAGTCCTTCTGGTAACCGGCGATGATTTTCCGGCTTTCATCACGTAGGGTCTGCGTCTTGTCGAGTTCGGCGCTATACCCCTTGCGTACAAAACCCCCATCCCGTGTAAACGCGGGAAGTTCGTCATCAAGCGCGCTCGTCAGCTCGGTTTGGAGTGATTGCGGGGCGCCCTCCAGGCGGTCCCTAGCTGCCTTCAGGAGATCCGGCCGCGAATCTTTGCCGGTCAAAAGCTCCGCGCATGCGTTCGCGCAATTCAGTGCATCGCGGACAACACCCAGATCGCGCGGACCACCACGTCCCAGCGTCAGCCGCGCGATCGCCCGCGCAAGGTCAGGACAGCCTTTGAGATTCGCGCGCAACCCGGCACGAACACTGCTGTGCTCGTGAAAATACTGTACGGCATCAAGGCGTGCGGCAATTGCCTCAGGGTCCGTCAGCGGACTTGCGAGCCGTCCACCGAGTTCTCTCGCCCCCGCGCCGGTGACCGTTCGGTCAATAACCTGCAAAAGACTGCCCTTGCGATCACCGCTGGTGCTTTTCACAAGTTCCAGATTGATACGCGTCGCCGCGTCAATCATTAGGACGTTCTCACTGCCTGCCCGATTTGGCGGGCGCAACAATGGCGACCTTCCAATCTGGGTGAGGTCGACATAGGTGAGCAGCGCGGCGGCTGATGCGAGTTCCGCACGCGTGAATTCTCCAAACGCGGAAATTTCCGCAACACCGAGCTTTTCTTTCAACGCCCGCTCTCCGCCGAGGCTGTTGTAGAAGGCACGCGGCACAGGCGTGAGAGCCGCGCCCACCAACTCGGCAAGTGTGCGCAACTGGGCGTCCGTTGCAAACTCGTCACCGGCGATGATCTCACCTGGAGCTAGCCGTGACAGCTCCCCAGCCAAATCGGCTTCCGCGACTTCACCAAGCAAAAATTCGCCTGTCGAGATATCAAGCGAAGCCAGCGCAAAGGACTGACCTTCATGCGAGGTCGACGTCGGCATTCGAAAAATAGCCGTGAGATAGTTGTTCGCCCGCGCGTCGAGCAACGCGTCCTCGGTAATCGTACCAGGCGTGACAAGACGTGCCACTTCGCGACGGACGACTGATTTCGACCCACGCTTTTTCGCCTCAGCCGGATCCTCCGTCTGTTCGCAAACCGCAACCCGGTAGCCGGCCTTTATGAGTTTGTGCAGATAGTCATCCGCCGCATGCACCGGCACGCCGCACATGGGGATGTCCTGGCCCAAATGTTTGCCGCGTTTCGTCAACGCTATGCTCAACGCGGACGCCGCCTCCTCCGCATCATCGAAGAACAGCTCGTAAAAGTCGCCCATGCGATAGAACAACAAACAGTCGGGATTGGCGGCCTTGATCTCGAGATACTGAACCATCATTGGCGTCGGTGAGCCTGAGGGCGCAGATGCAGTCTGCTCCACCGCGGCATTTTCGCCATTCGTTTTTACCGTGGGGGCTTGCGCCTCACGCTTCGCCATCGGCAGGTCCTGATTCCCCGCGTTTCCAACGCGTAACAGACATAGCGTGTCGCCACCCCGCCCGTGAAGCACTAAGCGGCCCGAATTGCTGAGTTGTGCCCAGCAAATCGGCACACTATGGTCCTGAAAAACTGCAAGGAAACACAGTTGGGGCGGATTTCCGCACAGACATAAGGGGGAACGCCCCATAAAGGCGTAAGGCGTAATGGCAGGCAAATCCGGAAAAGTCACATTCACCGCGCAGGAAGCGCTGCAATTTCACCAAAGGGGCAAACCCGGCAAGCTGGAGGTCGCGGCAACCAAGCCAATGGCCACACAGCACGATCTGAGCCTGGCCTATTCGCCGGGTGTGGCAGTGCCCGTACAGGCGATCGCAGACGACCCTAAACTTGCCTACGACTACACGAATAAGGGGAATCTGGTTGCCGTGGTCTCCAATGGAACAGCCATTCTCGGCATGGGCAATCTCGGCGCCATGGCTTCGAAACCGGTGATGGAAGGCAAAGCGGTTCTGTTCAAGCGCTTCGCCGACGTCGACGGCATAGACGTTCTGGTCGATACCGAGGATATAGATGCATTTGTCAATTGCGTCCGTTATCTGGGCCCCGCCTTTGGCGGCATCAACCTGGAGGACATCCGGGCACCAGACTGTTTTCTGGTCGAGGAGCAGCTGCGGGAGCTGCTGGACATTCCCGTTTTCCATGACGACCAGCACGGCACAGCCATCATTATCGCTGCCGGCTTCGTCAATGCGCTGCACCTGACAGACCGGGATATCGCGAAGACCACGCTTGTGTGCAACGGTGCAGGCGCTGCGGGCATTGCCTCGCTGGAATTGCTCGTAGCCATGGGCCTGAAACGCAAGAACATCATCCTGTGCGACTCCAAAGGCGTGATCTATGAGGGCCGCACGGACGGCATGAACCAATGGAAGTCCGCATACGCCGCCAAGACCGAGGCACGGACGCTTGGCGACGCTCTTGAGGGCGCGGATGTATTCTTCGGTCTGTCTGTCAAAGGCGCCGTGACCCAGGACATGGTTCGTTCAATGGCTGATAGGCCCGTCATCTTTGCCATGGCCAACCCCGACCCGGAGATCACACCGGAAGACGTCGAGGCTGTGCGCGATGATGCGATCGTGGCAACAGGCCGCTCCGACTACCCGAACCAGATCAACAATGTCTTGGGCTTTCCCTATATTTTCCGCGGCGCGCTGGATGTGCAGGCAAGCACGATCAACGATGCCATGAAAATCGCTGCGGCCGAAGCGCTCGCTGAGTTGGCCCGTGCAGACGTTCCTGACCAGGTGGCGGCGGCCTATCAGGGGCACCGTCCCCGATACGGGACGGAGTACATCATTCCTGTGCCCTTTGATCCGCGGCTGATCAGCCATGTTCCCACTGCCGTGGCCAAGGCGGCGATGGATTCAGGTGTCGCGCGCAGACCCATCATCGACATGAATGCCTACCATGCTCGGCTCAGCGCCCGGCTCGACCCGGTCGCCGGCACGCTAAGTACCGTTCTCGACAAGGTTCGGCAAAACCCGAAACGCGTCGTGTTCGCCGAAGGTGAGGAAGAGCAGGTGATCCGAGCGGCCATAGCATTTCTCGATGCAGGCCTCGGCCAACCCGTTCTCGTTGGCCGAGAGGACAAGATCAAGAAATCGTTTAAGGGTGCGGGCATCGAGTATCGCGATGAAATCGAGATACAGTCCGCGCGCGGTTCCAACCGTGCCGTCGAGTATGCGGAATATCTCTACACCCGGCTGCAGCGTGACGGCTATTTGGCACGCGACTGTCAGCGCCTAGTGAACACGGACCGGAACATCTATGCCGCATGCATGGTCGCAATGGACCATGCCGATGCCATGGTGACCGGCGTTACCCGCAACTGGTCGACAGCGTTTGACGATATTAGCCGCGTACTCGATCCAAAACCCGGACATACCCTGATCGGTGTTTCCATTGCTGTTTGCCGAGGCCGGACGGTGCTGGTGGCAGACACGTCGGTGCATGACATGCCGAACGCAGAGCAGCTTGCGGACATTGCCACCGAATCCGCTCAGGTAGCACGCCGGCTTGGCTACGAGCCCCGGGTGGCGATCCTCGCATATTCGACATTCGGGCATCCCAAAAGCGAGCGTTCCGAACAGACCCGGCAGGCGGTAGAAATCCTCGACAGCCGCGGCGTTGACTTCGAGTATGACGGTGAGATGGCTGCGGATGTCGCCCTCAACGCGGACAAGTTGAAGCTTTACCCGTTCTGTCGACTTTCAGAGCCAGCAAATGTGCTGATCATGCCGGAATTCCACAGCGCCAGCATCGCAACCAAGATGCTGGAGGAATTGGGAGGAAGCACCGTCGTCGGACCGCTTCTCGTCGGACTGTCAAAGCCAGTTCAGATAGCTCCGCTTGGCGCATCGGATACAACTCTGGTCAATATCGCCGCTATCGCTGCATACAATCCCAGTGGTTGAACCCGAAGGTCTGATAATCAGTTCAGCTGGCCCGAGAGAGGTGGCGTTGGCACATACTCATCCGGCGCGCCGAAATGTGCAAAATACCGCTCGTTGATTGCCTCGATCGGCAGGATAATAAACACATCCGTGGTGCCGAACTGATGGTCAATTACCGCACCGTCACCCACATACGCGCCAGCACGTAGATACCCCTTTATGAGAGGCGGCAGAGCCTTGATCGCGGCACGGTTGTCGACCTGAGCCGCCGGCACCATGTTCATATCCACATGAATATGGTCGTGGGCCCGTACGCGCCAGCTGTGCGGCGCAAGCGCTTCGTGATGCAGATAACTCAGCGCTTCCGCATGAAGGCGTGGGTCCGTCCCTTCGAAACTGGCGCAGCCGAGCATCGCTCCGACACCATGTTCGCGCGCGTAATTCCAGATGCCCTGCCATAGAAGTTCAAGCGTGCGTCGATTGCGGTAGGACTTCAAAACACAGGACCGGCCAAGTTCCATGAAACGGCAGTTGCTGCCGAGTGCGTCCAACAACGGAGCAACGTCATATTCGCCTTGTGTGTAAAACCCGTCATGCAACTCAGCGACGTCCTGGCGCAGGATGCGGTAGGTGCCGACAACACGCGGACGCC
>DEIT01000022.1:18269-20971 GCA_002352635.1 Hyphomicrobiaceae bacterium UBA2767
CGCACTTCCAGATTACCGATGCGTCCGTAAACCTTCGGCGGAGTCCGGCGCCCCACAAGCGGTGGTCGCGGCAGACGCGCTCTGAACGGCAGCTTCTTCCCGTTAACTGGTCGAAACGACCGGATAGGGTTGAATTTGCTCGCAATTCCAGGCCGCGATACGGTCATAATTGCCCTCTTTCGTGACCAACACTCGGGGTACAATCACTCGCCGGAGCGGCTTACTCGTGCCTGCGCCTGCCACTTAAGTATAAGCGTGATTCGGTCACATTTAAGGCTGATTAGCAAACGTTTTCGAACTAGTTATGACAGGGATTGCACAGATTTATTTGAAAGCAGAGTGTAATCACGAGTGTATGTAAGGACGCCTATCGCCAGTGTCAGTTCATGCACAGAACGCGCCGCCGCCATTGGCATGCGCACCGGGTTTGACAACTCCGAACGGCGCCTCAGTCCACTTCTCCAGCAGCCCGTCCAGATCTTCCCTTTCGAACGGTTTGGCGAGATAGTCGTCCAGTCCGGCCTCAAGATACTGCTCCCGATCCTCAGGAAAGGCATTTGCAGTCAGTGCGATAATTGGCGGCCTGCCATTTTCGCCCACCGGGGCATCACCGTAGAGTTTGAGGATGGCGCGGGTCGCATCCAAACCGTCAATCTCAGGCATGTGAATATCCATCAGGATCAATTCAAACGCTTCGCCAGACGTCCCGTAGGCGGATTTTGCGGCCCTGATTGCCTCGTCGCCGTTGAGGACATGCACCACTTCGCAACCAACCCGCTCAAGCATCTTGCGCGCGAGCAGGGCGTTGATCTCATTGTCCTCCGCCAGAAGGACACGGCGTGATCGTTGTTCGGGGTTCTGTTCCGCCTCGGAAACGCCAGTCCGTTTGCTCAAAGGTGCGGAAGGCTGAACGGACAGCGCGTTTTCGTCATCGCTCAATTGTGCAAATAGAGACGCCGGCCGGACAGGACGCACGAGGTAAGCGTCAAAGCCAAGGTCCTTCAAGCCGGCTATTTCGCCGCGCTGGTTCGGGTCAATAAGAATGATTGATTTGACCTTGCCGCTCCGTCCTTTTGCATCTCGTGCCTGAGCGAGAACGCCTGAACAATCGTCAAGTGTGTTTGTATCTGTGATGACAGCGTCAAATGACGCGCCCTTGTCCGCTGCACTCCACACTTCAACGCCCGCTTCGGCAGAATTTGCGCAGACCACGTTGCAGCCAGAGCGCGCAAGCAGCGATTCAATGGCGCGTGTTTCAAGTCCCCCATCGCCAACGATCAGGATCCTCTTGGAATTCGGTTGATGCCAGTCGCCACTCAGGGTTGACGTGTCGCTGGTCGCTTTCAGGGGAACCATAACCGTGAATACCGAACCTCTGCCCACATCGCTGGCAACCGAAATGTCGCCGCCCATCATCTCCACAAGACGTTTGGAGATGGCTAGCCCCAGCCCAGTTCCACCATGCCGTTTTGCCCTGCCGGAGTCAGCCTGCTCGAACTCATCAAAGATAAAATGGAGATCATCCGGCGCCAGCCCAACGCCTGTATCCCGTACGGTAATGCTGATGGGAATCGTTTCAGCGCCCGCATCCTCGTCCTCGGCAACGACTTCGATCGAGACGCCGCCCTCGTCTGTAAATTTGATGGCGTTGGAGACCAGGTTCATAAGGATTTGCCTGATGCGTATTTCATCACCGATGACGTTTGCGGGAAGCGCCGGGTCCGCATACCAGCCAATCTGCAATCCCTTGTCGAAGGCGCGTGGCGCCAGAAGCTCAACAACACCCTGTACTGCATCAGCAAGGGCGAAGGGCGTCGGGCACAACTCAAGCTTCCCCGCTTCGATTTTGGAGAAGTCCAGAATCTCGTCAATCAGCGACAGGAGTGTTTTGGCCGACGTGTTTATGGCCCGTGCATATGTATTCTGCTCCGCAGTCAGCTCAGTATCGAACATCAATCCGGTCATTCCCATGATACCGTTCATGGGCGTGCGAATTTCGTGGCTCATGGCCGCGAGAAACCGAGACTTGGCGCTGCTAGCGCTCTCTGCCTCATCGCGTGCTTCCTGGAGAACCTTCTCTACCTGACGTCGTTCAGTGATATCGCGGCCGATACACTGGATTTCCCGGATGCGGTCTTTCTCGTCACGCACCGGAAACTCCTCCCACGCGTACCAGCGCGGACCATCCGTCGTCTCCAGCGACTGCTCGTATCTGCGCGGACCGTCGTCGAGCGGCAGGTTTTGCGCCTCTTCCCAACTCACGCCCTCAGTGACGACAGGCGCGAACGCCCGGCCAATCACATCGCGCTGGGTAAGCCCGAAGGCGCTACAGAAAGCGTCGTTCGCAAAGGTCAGGCGATCATCCTCGTCACGGCGCGTGATCAGATCACCCTGATGGTCAAGAAGATCGCGATAGCGCACCTCGCTCTCGCGCAACTCCCAATGCATATCCTTGAGCTGCTCGATACTTCCCTCAAGCCTGCCTGCCAGATGGTCAAGTGCTGCCCCTTGCGACCCATTTCTCAGCAGAGCATGGCGACGCCACAATATGGCGATTGCCGACAAAAAGAACGTGGCCGCGATCAGCAGCACTCCCTCATGACCGCCGAGCAATTGGGCTTTTTGTGCGAAAGCGACACCGGCAACACAGGTTCCGCCAAGCGCCAATATGGCAGGCGCAAAAATGCCGTCGGAAAGGGAAA
>DEIT01000110.1:0-17968 GCA_002352635.1 Hyphomicrobiaceae bacterium UBA2767
ACCTGTCTATGACGTCCGCTAAGTGCCAGAAGCGGACACGTTACGATCAGAAAACCAAGACATGGTCTGCAACCGATCCAAGAATCAGGTTTTCTGTTCGCGAACTTTATCAAGTGCGCTTACGAAAATATTTTTAAAGCCAATGCCGATTCATGGATCAGATCGAAGCCGAGCAACATCGTCACGCTCCCAATACCCGCCTGGAGCGTCCGGTTAACCCAGGTTAGCCGGTGCGCCGTGTAGCTGAGAGGAATAGCGATGACCATGCTCAGTAGTGCCATTCCCGCAATCGATCCGAGACCGAACAAAAAAATATAAGCCAGACCCCAAAGGGGCGATTCCATCGCAACAGCCGTCAAGACGATAAGCGCCGCGGATCCGGCCATGCCATGCATCAGTCCAATAAAGAGCGTGCGCCAGGGCAACCCCTCGGGATGCTCATGCGCGTGCGCGCTGATTTTGTGGGGATCTTGATCTTCCCGGTGGCTATGGGCATGGAAATGCAGTTTGCCGCCGCGATGGTTATGCGCATGGAAATGAACCCTGGTGCGCCACATCCGCCAGAGTACATTGGCGCCGAGGCCAACCAACATAAGACCGACGCAGAGCTCCAGCGCCGACGACCAGCGCTCGGTGACAACCCAGCTGAGACAAATGGCGCTTCCGGCCACAAGGAACAGGGTCAACGCATGCCCTATCCCCCAGAAAGCACCATGGCGGGTCATGCCTGGCAAACCCGTCTGCCGGCTGGCAATGCTGGAAACCGCAGCCATATGGTCTGCCTCCAGCGCATGCTGCATACCAATCAGAAAGCCCAGCCCGAAGATCGATGAAATCATTGCCATGCCGCTTAAGCGAAAGCGCTTTCTTTCACTGATCGGCGGGCGTCGGCAACCCATTGATACCAGGCGTCCAATCCTTCGCCGGTGCGCGCGGATAGCTGGAAAACAGTGATGCTTGGATTGACCGCTTTCGCATTCTCGATGCATTTTTCAACGTCGAAATCGACATGTTCGAGAAGATCGATTTTGTTGAGAATCATGATTTCCGCGCTCTGGAACATATGCGGATATTTGACCGGCTTGTCATCGCCTTCAGTTACCGAGAGGATCACGACTTTGGCCTGCTCGCCAAGGTCGAAGAGCGCGGGGCAAACCAGATTTCCGACATTCTCGATCATGACGACCGAACCAATGCCGGGCTTGAGTTCCTGCAAACCCCGGGCGACCATATCGGCTTCCAGATGACACCCTGTACCGGTGTTGACTTGCACGACGGGGGCGCCGGCGGCCTTGATGCGTTCGCCATCGTTGGCGGTCGCCTGATCCCCTTCGACGACAAAGAAACTCTCGGCGTCCTTGCGGTCGACGATAGTACGCTCCAGCAGTGTCGTCTTGCCGGCGCCAGGTGAACTGACAAGATTGAGGGCGAGAATTTCACGCCCCGCAAACCAGGCCCGATTGCGCGCCGCCAGCTCGTCATTCTTTTGCAGCACCGCTTGTTCCAGGGTGAGAGTTCCCCCACCCGCATGCACATGATCATGGCTGTGGTCATGAGAGTGATCATGGTCATGACTATGGTCATGCCCGTGATCATGATGATTGTGGTCCTGATGGGCTTCGATGTCGCTCTTCTTGCCCGTCTCCAGGTTGATCACCGTCGCCTTCGCTCCGTCAGAACACCCGCAGGTCGTACACATGGCTTCCTCCCCAAATCCTGTTTTTTGCCGCGCGTTAGACTGCTGCGGTTTGTTGTATTGTCTCGGCAAACTCGAATTCCTTGACATTCAGCTCCTCGCCGGAGAGCCGCTCAAAATTTCGCGCGCCGCATGGGCATGGCTGATAAAGCGTCTGTTGTGTGAATTCGACGCCGCAATCCGAACAGCGAGCGCGCGCCGGCACCTCCCGGATTTCAAGTGTCGCTCCTTCGACGACTGTGCCCTTGGCGACAACATCGAAGCAGAACCGGATGGCATCACTCATGACACCGGCCAGTTGCCCAATCTCCAGCGTCACGCGGGACACAGGTTTACCGAGGGCATGATCGGCGACAATGGCGACGATGTTCTGGGTAATCCCGAGTTCATGCATGTCAGCAAATCCTCGGCAGTTGCTCGCCGACCAGCATGTCGACGATCCGCCGCCCTCCGAAAACCGTCTCCATAACGACCCGGCCGGGCCGCTCGGCGACGGCACGCCCGATCGCGACCGATCCACGTCCATGTTTATGGGCGTTCATGGCCGCCAGCGCCTTGTCGGCATCTTCCTCGGCCACCGCGCAGACCAATTTGCCCTCATTGGCGAGATAAAGCGGGTCAAGCCCAAGAATTTCACAGAAGCCTTTGACCTCGTCGCGGATCGGCGTCTTGTCTTCCTGAATCTGGATTCCAACCTCCGACGCCTCAGCAACTTCATTCAACACCGTCGCCAGACCGCCCCGCGTCGCGTCGCGCACGAAACGGACAGACGAGCACGCATCGAGCAAGCTGTGGATCAGGTCATGCAACGCCGCGCAATCACTCTCGATCGGTGTCGAGAGCGCCATATCGCCGCGCGCATTCAGGATCGCCGCGCCATGATCCCCAAGTACGCCGTTGACCAGGAAAACGTCTCCGGACTCTACATTCGAAGCAGCCAGGTCGATGCCCGTCCGGATAACGCCAACCCCGGTGGTATTGAGGAAAAGTTTGTCGCAGGCGCCCCTGTCGACCACTTTCGTATCGCCGGTTACAATCTGAACCCCGGCGTCATTGGCCGCATCGGCCATGGACCGGGCAATCTTTCTCAGCGTATCGACCTCGACGCCTTCTTCGATGATTGCACCGCAGCTGAGGTAGAGCGGCACAGCACCGCCAACGGCAAGATCATTGATCGTCCCGCACACGGCAAGCTTGCCTATGTCGCCACCAGGGAAAAACAGCGGCGACACGACATAGGAATCGGTCGTAAAGGCGAGCCGGTCGCCGTGACCCGCGAGATCGGCGAGATAGAAGCGGGCCTGATCCTCCAGAGGGGCCAGCGACGGATTGTCAAAGGCGCTGACAAAGACATCGTCGATTAGATCGCGCATGGCCTTGCCGCCACCGCCATGAGCCAACGTTACGGTCGGCACATTGATCCTGTCGCGCCGACGTCGCCGCGTGGTCCCGTTTTCCGCTGTCTCCAGATTGGTCATGCCGCGTCCGTCGTCTCGTGAATCTTCTCGATATCGCCATACTGATAGTAGGCGGCGCAGGCGCCTTCCGATGAGACCATTAGAGCGCCGAGAGGCGTTTCAGGCTTGCAGGCTCTGCCAAAGACCTTGCAGTCCCAAGGCTTGATTACGCCTTTGAGGACTTCGCCACACTGGCAAGATTTGGGGTCCGCGATCTTGATTGCCGGCACGCTGAATTTTTTCTCTGCGTCATAGGCGGCATAGGCGTCGCGAACACGCACGCCGGAATGGTCGATCGAGCCCAGCCCTCGCCACTCGAAGAACTCTCGGAGCTGAAAGACCTTGGAAACTGACTCGAGCGCGACATTGTTGCCGTCGTCGGGAACAATGCGGTTGTACTGATTTTCAATCTCGGCACGGCCTTCCGCGATCTGCTTCAGCACCATCCAGACGGAATGGAGAACGTCCAGAGGTTCAAAGCCGGCAACGACCAGGGGCCGCTTATAGTGCTCGGAAATGAAGCGGTAAGGGTCCGTTCCGATCACCATGCTCACATGGCCGGGGCCCAAAAAGCCGTCGAGCTGGAGATCGGGCGAGTCCAATATCGCCTTGATGGTCGGGATGATGGTGATGTGGTTGCAGAAGAGCGAAAAATTGCTGATGCCGTCAGCTTCACCCTGAAGGATCGTCAGTGCGGTTGAAGGCATCGTCGTCTCGAAGCCGAGACCGAAAAAGACCACTTCCTTTTCCGGGTTTTGCCGGGCCAGTTCCAGGGCGTCGAGCGGCGAATACACCATCCGCACATCCGCGCCTTCTGCTCTCGCCTGCATCAGGCTTTTGCGCGAACCGGGAACTCGCATCGCATCACCAAAGGTGGTGAAAATCATGTTGGGCATTTCCGCGAGCGCAACGCAATCGTCAACCCGGCCCATCGGCAATACGCAGACCGGACAGCCCGGACCATGGATCAGTTCGATGGCGTCGGGGAGGATGGTCTCTATGCCGTATTTGAAAATCGAGTGGGTGTGTCCGCCGCACACCTCCATGATCGAGATTGGCCGATCCCGTTCCGATGCGATCGCCGCAACGATCTTATCGATTTCGCGCAAAAGAAATTTGGCCTTCTCAGGATCGCGAAACTCATCGACATATTTCATGGATTTCCTCCTTGCGTCTCCGTACCCGGAACACTCAAATTGCCGCGGTCATCGGCAAGCAACGTGTGAACCAGATCCCAGAGGATGTGATAGATGGTGACGTGGCATTCCTGGATGCGATGGATGCTGTCGGTATCGACAACAAGGCAATGATCAAGACCGATCTTGGCCATTTCCCCACCGCTCCCGCCGGCAAGACCGACGGTCACCAGACCCATCTCTTTTGCCTTTCGGAATGCCCTTACGAGATTGTCGGAGTTCCCGGATGTCGAGAGGCCGATCAGCCCGTCACCCTTCCGCCCTTGAGCGACAATCTGGCGAACGAACACATGCTCAAATCCGATATCATTCGCGACCGCCGTCATCATGGTCCGGTCGCAAGTCAGATCGATAGCCGTCAAGGCTGGACGCCCCGCCGTTACCGGGTGCAAAAATTCCACTGCAATATGCGATGCGTCACAACTTGAACCGCCATTGCCCATGGCGAAAAGGCGGCTATTGGCTCGATAAACATCAGCGATGCCGCCTGCCGCGTCGACAACAGCCTGGCCATGCTCTTCGAAAAATTGACCGAGCATCTGCAAATGGTGTTCGGCTTTTTGACGGACAGACTCCACCAGCGCCTCATTCATGGTCGAAGCGTCCTGCTTCTTGCCATGAAGGAAGGGATAGAGGTCCTTGAGTTTATCGTCCGTCATCAAGTTTTCCTGAGCTAAGACGCTTTGCCTAACGCTTCAGCGGAGGCGCGCATGGCCGCGAGTTCGTCCTGAACCTCGCCCAGCTGTTCCAGAATTTTCAACGTTTCAGCGGCTTCCGCCTCATCGATACGGCTCATGGCGAAGCCCACATGCACCAGCACCCAATCGCCGACACAGTCCGCGACCGGATGTTCTTCATTGACGATGCATGCGAGATTGACCTCGCGCTTGACGCCACTCACATCGACAAGACCGAGCTTTCGCGTCTTGTCTGTAATCTCAACTATCTGGCCGGGTATCCCGAGACACATGGCGTCCTCCAATTCATTCTTTTTCGCCGGGCTCGCTGCCCGTTTTTTCAGATTTGATAGCTTGAGCTGCTGCAATAGCTGCCTGCCCCAAGGCAATTCCGCCGTCATTTGCAGGGACATGCGCATGCAGTAGAGGTCTAACTCCCTGCTCCTCGAGGCGTTCGACAACGGCTTCCGTCAAAATTCTGTTCTGGAAACAGCCGCCCGACAGGACCACCGTTGCTACAGGCGTCTCACGTTCCATGCTGGCACCGGCCAGATTTGAAACCATCTGGCAGATTGCTTTTGCCAGCCCCTTGTGGAACCGGGCGGCCATGACAGATTTGGGCGTATTTAAAATGAGATCGCCAAGCACCGCCTGCCACATGGCATGAGGTTCGATATAGGGCATGCCCGTGCCGTCGAGCTTGGGAACCGCAAATGGATAGGCTGACTCTTCGTTCTTGCTCGCGAGGGTATCGGGGCAGGTAATTGCCTCAAGTTCCATGGCGCCCTGCCCTTCAAACAGCGCCGTGTCACGGGCCAGCCCAATCGCCGCCGCGAAAGCGTCAAATAACCGGCCACAAGAGCTGGCGAGCGGGGCATTGACGCCCTGGGAAAGCATGCGGTCGAGGGTCGCGCGCGGCTTGGCGGACAGGTAGGCGAATAGCTCCAGCGCGGAGAAATTCATGGCAAAACGGTCCCAGCCCATTTCCGCCATCAGGTGGGCATAAATATTGCGCCAGGGTTCGCGCACCGCCTGCGCACCGCCGAGCATCGCTACCGGCTTGAAAGTCCCCAAACGCTCATAGCCGGTATAGTCGGCCAACAGGAACTCACCGCCCCAGATCGTGCCGTCGTCGCTATAACCAACGCCGTCAAGGGCAACACCGAGGACCGGCGCGGCATCGAGAGGCACGTTATTCTCCGCAAGAGAGCTCGCGATATGCGCATGGTGGTGCTGGGTCAGGACGAGCGGAATTTGATCGCGCTCAGCCGTTTCCTTCGCAAGCTTCGTTGAGAGATATTCCGGATGCTTGTCCGCCGCCAGAAGCTTTGGGCGATGATCGAACATCCGCGCGAAAAGGTTCAAATTCTTCTGATAATCATCAAAGGTCCGTACATCTTCCAAATCTCCTTGATGCTGGGAAAGTATGGCGCTGCCATCCTTGATCAGACAGAAGGTGGACTTGAGCTCGCCACCATAGGCGACCAGGTCGGGAGCGTCCTCAAATCCCCTTGGAAGAGCGATGGCACCGGGCGCATATCCGCGCGCGCGGCGAAGGAGCCTCGGGCGCCCGGCCATAACCTGAACGAGCGAGTCATCGACCCTGTTTGCGATCTCACGGTTATGAAACAGCGCATAACCGGCGACATCCGCCAATCTCTCCCGGACCTCGTCGTCATTTATTAGTTGAGGCTGATCGGAGAGGTTGCCGCTGGTCATGACAATGGGGCGATTCATTCGCCTCATGATGAGAACATGGAGGGGCGCATAAGGCAGCATAAAGCCCAATGTGCCGAGCCGCGGGGCAACTGTTTCAGGAAGCTGTTCAGCTCCGTTCTGGCGCAGCAGGACGATTGGCGCTTCCGGGCATTGAAGCAATGCCGTTTCCTCGTCGCTGACAGCGCAAAAGCGTTTGACTACATCGAGATCGCGCGCCATCAATGCAAAGGGTTTTCCATACCGCTGCTTGCCCTTGCGCAACCGGGCCACGGCGTCGCCATTTGTTGCGTCGCAGGCGAGGTGAAATCCACCAAGCCCCTTGATCGCGACGATCTCGCCCTTCTGAATAAGGCCCATGATTGCGTCGACATCGTCGAGCATGGAATGCTGATCGAAGGAGACAGCCCGCCCATCCAGACGCTCCAGCGTGGCCTTGGGTCCGCAGATATGACAGGCTATCGGCTGGGCGTGGAAGCGCCGGTCCGATGGGTTTTCATATTCACCCCTGCACTCTTCGCATAGTGCAAAAGAGGACATCGTCGTCTGGGCGCGGTCATAGGGAACACCCTCGATAATCGACAAGCGCGGACCACAATGGGTGCAATTGGTGAAGGGGTAGCGAAATCTGCGCTCAAAGGGCGACAGGGTTTCTTCGCGGCAGGCGTCGCAAAGCGCCGCGTCGGGCGCAATGTGGGTGTTCGCGCCACCACCTGCACTGTCGACAATTGCAAATCTCTCTTCGGGTACGCACCCATCGAATTGACTACACTCGATGCTGTCTATGCGCGACAGAGGCGGCGTTTCTGTTTCCAGCCGATGACGGAAAGTCTCCAGTGCTTCGGCGCTGCCAGCAGCCTCGATCAAAACGCCGGACGCATCGTTGCGCACGGTGCCGCTTAGACCGCAATCATGGGCAATACGCCACACCGTGGGCCGGAAACCGACACCCTGAACGGTACCGCGCACGCGGATCGCGACGGTTTCGCGTTTGTCTTCTATTGGTGCCGCGCTCAGGCTCATGCAGCCTTCTCCCACAGCATCACCCGGTTATTGCCGGAATCGGAGATGATGATTGCGTTGCCAGCAACGGTTAGCCCATAGGGCCAGCACAAGCTGTCACGAACCGGCAGTTGCCAGCGATTGTCGCCCTTGCTCCCGAAATCATGCTGCCCGGCCAGACCGGTCGCGGGCGCGCCTTGGGAAATGTCGCCTGGCCCCCAACCAACCAAACGCGAGTTGGCGGTGTCTGCCGCCACCAGAGTATCGCCAGCGCTGGCAATCGAATAAGGCATATTGAGAGCCGCTGCGTCGGGGAGATAGCTGGCGCGGTTATGCTCAGATGAGACCAGATCATTTTGGCCGAGCACAAAATTGCACGGCGTGCCCGGGCCATCAGGGATTTGATCCCAAACCATGACCCGGTTGTTGCCGGCGTCGGAGACGAACAGCATGCCCTGAAGCAATGCGATGCCATGGGGCCAACGCATGCCAAGTCCGGTAACGCCTTCGCCTGCATTTTCATCGCGGCAGTCGAAGGTTCGCTGCCCCAGAACATGGTCTGCCGGCGCGCCGTTCCGCTCGGGCAGCGTGTCCCATAGGAGGACACGGCGGTTTCCCGTATCGGCGACAGCCAATCGGCCATCGATGAAAGCTACGCCGTAGCACCAGTTGAGGGTCGCCGCGCTTGGTTCCCCTCCCCTGTTCGCCAGGACTGAAGAAAAGTTTTCGTGTCCCAGGACGATGTCCGCGGGCTGGTTAGAAGATTCCGGGATAGAGAGCCATATCAGAACCCTGTGGTTCCAGGCGTCGGCTACCGCCAGAACGCCATCATGAGTGGCCACGCCCGTGGGAACGTTGAGTGTCGCGGGTCCAGGCTCGCCTTTTGCATTGCGCCCTTCACGCCCATAATCCGGCTGGCCGATGACGAAGTCGGCCTCGGCGAAGTCCTGCTCAGGCCGCCGGCTCCAAAGAAGCAGGCGATGATGACCGGTATCGGCGATAACCAGAGGCCCGTTCGCCGAAGCCATCGCCGCTCCGCGCGCGCCAAAGAGAGTGGAAGGCGATGGCACGATTGGTTCAGCCAGGCCATCGAGTCCCGGCCGGCTGCCGATAATGACCGCCGGGCCTTCTGGCGCCAGTAAACTGGATTTCGGGACCGTTCGGGCGGCACCTGGCAAAGGATCCGGCTTGGATGGGTTGGAGAGAGAGACGCGCATGACTATGAGGCGAGCCTCACTTCGACACGATGCCCGATGACCCGCACCGCATGCGCCTGCAGCTGCACTTCAGGCGCTGTCAGGCACTCACCTGAGCGCAGGTCATACTGGAAGCCATGATGGGGACACGTGATGATTCCCTCACTAACCTCGCCCGCGTCGATCGGCATGCCGAGATGCGCGCAAGCGTTCTGAAAGCAGCTGACGACCGATCCGTTCTTCGACAGGATCACATCCTCGCCTTCGATTTCGACCTGGACCGCACCGCCTTCGGGCACCTTGGCCAAATCAATCACATGCTCCCAGTCGCCTTTCTGATTGAGGGCGAAGGGGCTGACGAAATTGACGCCTTCTGCGCTGCCATTCAACAATCCCTTGACCTGCTTGATGTTGGTGATTTGCGGGCACTGTTCTTCGATTGCTTTTTTCACGCCGGCGGCGAAGGTAAGCATCGAGGCGGGACAGCCGTCGCACGCCCCCAGAAACTTGACCTCAACTGTATCGGGAGGCGTTACCGAAATAAGCTCTACATCTCCGCCATGGGAGGCGAGCATCGGGCGCACTGAATCGAGCGCCTTCTCCACTTGTTCGTGCAGGCTGGGCTTGATGAGCTCGAAATACCGCAGGACCGTATAGACGACATCATCGCCAACGGCCGCCTTCATGGATTTCAGCGCCTCGGGGCTTGCCCTGAAGCTCTGAATCATGCGCAGCAGTGCCGTGCGATGAAGAGCATCAACCGCATCGCGGTAGCCGTCGACGGCAGCGCGCTGATTGTCGTCCCAGCTGGCGAATACGTCCTCGAAGCGTTCAATGTCCTTGAGCAGGTCATCGAGCTTCGCCGTCTCGTCCGGTTCTGGTTGACGTTGCTGGGTTGCGGTCACCGATGCCCCCGATCAACGGTATTTAAGATCTTTGAAAAGATAGGGCTGGAGCATTCCGCCGAGCAGCCCCGCGACAATTGAAGCACCCCAAACAGGCGCGCCCGCGGCCGCTATGGCGACCAGCACAGCAGCAGTAACGGCGATACCCAGCATCATCTGCCGGATGACCATACCCGTGTCCTGGAAAAGCTTACCTTGCAGGAAGAGGGTGATCGAATTTTTTGCCATGTCCCACATTGCCTAGCTCCCCGCGCCAAGCACAAAGACGGCAATGGACAAGCCGATCACGACACCGCCCACACCAGCTGTTGGGCCGTAGAAACCGCCCATCATCCCTGCAAGTTCATTGCCGAAATGTTTGCCGCCGACGATAATTCCACCAATTGCTCCGCCTATAACCGAGGCTACGACCCCGAGAACTAAGGCCAAAATCAAGGTTGTCATTGGAAGTTCTAAGCTCCTGTTCTGTAATGGGCGATATCAGGGGTTTAGGCCCCGGCCGGGATACCTGCGCCATTTTGCTGTGAGGCCGGAATTTGTTCCAGTTCGGACGCGATCTGCTGGAGGGCATCGTCAACCAGCGAGGCTTTTTCCGCATCTCCGTTACTGGCAAAAATATCTTGCGCTTCGCGATAATAGGCACGGACCTGGAGAAGATTGTCGCGGTTGCCGTCTGCAGGCTGCTCCGGGTCGTCCGGCAGGTTCCACAGGCAGTTCGCCTTGTTGGAGATCGTGTTGGCGTACTCCAGAGGAGTCGTCTCCGCGGTTCTGACCTTCAGCGCTTCGTCATAAGCCTCAAGTGCCCGCAAATTATTCTCCACCGCATGCGACGACGACGCATACTGAAGCGCGTTGCCCAGGTTGTTCTGAAGCATGGCATATTCACTGGGATGATCGATCAGCGTGACCACATTCAACCCTTCCTCAAACGCCTGTACCGCCAAGGCCTCACGCATCTTTGAGCGTTCATCACTAAAGGGTATCGAGAGAAAGGCCGTCGCCAGATTATTCTGCAAGACAGCAAATTCTTTTGGGTGGGCGTCTTTGTTGAAGGTTCTCAAAGAACGCTGATAAGCGGCAATGGCGTCGGTAATCTTTGCGCGGCCCATTCCCGCCAGACTCTGCGCCACTAGCCCCAGATTCATTTCCAACTCGGCGAGTTCTTCATCGTTCCCGTGGTCGCGCAAAACCGCGCGCGCGGCCTCATACTCGTCACGGGCACGCTCCAGATGTTCAGTCGTTTCTCCCGGGATAGCCTGAAGCGCTGTACCCAACCGGGCAGCTACACGGGCGCGCAGCAAATAGTGGTCCGGCGGGCATATTAACAGCGCTCTCTCGTACAGCTCGACCGCGGCCTCAATGTCTTCCGGCGCCTTGGGACGCGTTTGTAGCCCCATGGCCATTTCCATGAGCATTTCGACTTTTTCGGAAATGCTGGCTTGTTCGCTCTCAACGGCAGCAAGAGCAGCACGAACAGCCTCTTCAGCTTGGCCCGATAACACGTTTAATCCTCCCCAACAGCGGATAACCGCACATGGGCGGGCCGCTTCTTGTTGGAGAAGATACTATCGATGCCAACAAAATTTGTCTAGTCTATTTGCGATATGCAAACTTAGTTTGCAGACTTGAACACAGATCGAGCTCGTAACGCCGCTGAGTTGCTGTCCCAGCCGACTTCGACACTCTGCCGATCCATATTATCTATTTCATTGAACCGAAAGAATTCCATGGCATTGACGACCCGGTCTCCGGCGGAATTTTTCAGCTTCAGCAAATAACCGCCAGCCGCCGCATGCTTGACCGGCAAAATCAGCAGGTCATCCTCACGGCGCAGCAGGATCACGGTTTCCAGACCCGCGAAATATCGGTCATAGACCGCACCGGACAGATAAAGGCTGCCCTGATGAAGCGTCACGCAAAGAGAATGGGTGTCGGTCATCATGGCACCTAGCCGCTCTTGTAATCCGCGATGCGCGCTTCGATTTTGCTGACCACTTCGCTGACTGCCGATTGGACGGCGGGCGAGAGCTCCAACCCCAGATCAAAGGACTGGCCCTCAATCAGATAAACCGAAACCTGCTTTGGAAAGTCGTCCTTGAAGATTTGCCGACCCGCGTAGAGGGCATGGTCCCAACGAAAGTCATGAAGGTTGAAACTGTCGGGTGGCTTGCCTTCCAGCTCAACGCCCGGGACCTCGAAGATTGCTCCTGCTTCCGATCCGCTGTTTGACGCGTCTATGATGATAAGGCTTTCGCATCCGCGCGCCTGGAACATCACGCCCATACCGTCGGTTCCGGCATCGAAAATACAAACATCCTCGCGGGGCGACGCAAGATTTCGTTGCATGAGCTCCTGGGCGACGATGACGCCCACGCCATCGTCTGACCGGTTCAGGTTTCCACATCCAATAACTGTCAACAAGCAGCAACCATCCCGGCTTCAAATCCGCCAAAGCCTGCAAGACCATTCTGGTTCCACCGGCACATCCAGCTCCGGAAGCTCACAATATTTCCTGTGTACGAGGTAATACATACAGGTTTCGCAGGGCTGTTCGATACCGCCATGCTCGATTGTATTCAGTGTGAACCCGGCGATCGCCAGCTTTTCAATGAGTGATGCGCCGGATTTTTGCAGCCTGTTCACAATCTTATTGA
Organism: Hyphomicrobiaceae bacterium UBA2767; assembly: GCA_002352635.1. Taxonomy (GTDB): domain Bacteria; phylum Pseudomonadota; class Alphaproteobacteria; order Rhizobiales; family Methyloligellaceae; genus UBA2767. The sequence goes on from DEIT01000110.1 coordinate 12,500, forward strand.
CGTCTTCGCTGGTGTCCGCGCGCGGATAAATTTCCGTCTCTAGCCCGCCCTCAAGCAGCTCCTGGATTTCAGTGCGAATGTTAGTATCACCCAATTTCAGCTCTCCCAATAGCTCCGGGCCCGTCTGAAGGCTGCTCTAGATCCGCCAGAGCCGGCACCACCAATCGGGCTCGCATGGCAATGACACTTCGGGAATGTCACACCATTTGCGATGAACGAGATAGTAGATGCACTCCTGGCAGCGTTGCTGATCTGGACCGTAGGGGCGTTTATAAAAGCCGGAAATAATCAACCTCCCCTTGATATCTTCCGGTTCAAGCACTCGCAATTCATCCAGGATTTGCGCGAACTCTTTCTCGGTCTCGGGGAACGGCTCTGTCTGTGTTTTCAGCCCCTCCTCCAGCAATGTGGTTATATCACTGAGCAGTTCATCGGCGTCCTTGCCGCGTTTCCTGCCCATCTGGCTACGCCTTTCATAATTGAGTGCCGTTGCGGTGTGGGATGCCGCTTCGCGAAAATACGCGGCATCCCACACCGTCAGTTTAGTCGGATTTTCGCCCGAAAGAGACTAGGCAGTCCGGAACCGCGCGAGCTCCTTGCCGGTCTTGGCATCATGCGCATGCACCGTGCACACAAGACAGGAATCGTAAGACCGGCATACATGACCAACCTCAACCGGATCGGAAGCGTCGGCGATGGGTGTGCCAATGAGCGCTTCTTCAATCGGACCGCGCTCTCCGTCATTTGAACGCGGACCGACATTCCAGGTTGTCGGTGCGATGATCTGATAGTTTTTGATCTTGCCACCTTCAACCTCAATCCAGTGACAAAGCGCGCCACGGATGGCTTCGGTTGCACCCCAACCCTGACCGTCGGTCTCGGTGGGCTTCACATACCATGGGGCATCGAGCCGGAACTCACGCAAGATGCGCTCGGCTTCCCTGTAAAGCTTCACGCCTTCATGCATCCGTGCGAAATGCCGGAGATGAACGCTTGCACCACCCATCTTCTTATACATGTCGAGAACGAGCGGATCGGTGTGCTGCCAGTCCTCGCCGTGAGACCCCCCGGCGATCACCTGGCGCGCAAGCGGCCCGGCTTCCAGCCGTCCATTGTCGTCATGACGCACGGCGGTCGACCATGAATATTGGCCGTCCGGGTCGAGGTCGTTTTTCCCGACCGGGTTGGTAACACGCTCGAAGGGATGCAGCCCGCCCGGCTCGTCATACCAGGCATGCTGAACGTCTTCGCGGGTGGCAATTTGATCCATCAGCTTGTGCGTGTCGCTCGCGCCATCATAGACACCGCTTTTCATGATGACGGAAGCATTGCGGCTCTCGATGGTCGGGTTGTTGTATTTGTCCTCATGCGGGAGATAGCCCCAACTGATGAACTTGCCGTGGCCCACGCCATATTTATCGAGACCAATGTCCAGTCCCATCCGCCAGTACAGACCAAGGTCCGAATTTGCATGCTCCGGCTTCTCGTCGAGCCAAGCCATGAAGTCGTCATAAGATTTGATTTCCTCATAACGCTCCAGGGTGCAGCCGAGCCACATCGACTCGATCCAGTTTTTCTTGAAATGCTCAAGAATTGACCATGCGCGGGTCACGTCAGTGAGCGTGGGAGCACACATAACGCCACCAGGAACCATGTAACTTGAATGCGGCCATTGACCGCCGAGCAAGGCGTAGATTTCCACCGGACGGCCCGAAATTGTCACACCATGCTCATAATGGGTTCCGGTAAAGGGCGCCCAGCGTTTCACGGCCTCTTCATAGAACTCGCTCTTGCGGTAGTTCTTGTTCGTCATGTCGATCATGAAAAGACCGTAATGGTGGCGCGGCAGGCTCTGTAGACTCTCGGCTATTTGACCGAGGTTACGGGCCAGGATTGCATTGCGCGGGACTTCTGTGCCCCAAGCTGTATCCAACGCCCACGCCGCGCATGTTAGATGCGACGCGCCGCAAATACCGCAAGCACGCGGCGTCACAACCAATCCCGCCTGCGGGTCCTTGTCACGCAGGATAATTTCAAATCCACGGAACAATTCCGCGCTGGTCCAGGCGTTCGTAACAACGCCGTCTTCGATATCAACCCGGACATCCAGGTCGCCTTCGACACGCCCAACAGGCGATATGTCGAGGGTTTGCACTGCTGCATTAGCCATTGTCTATTCCTCCCTGAGGGAAATCTGTTAGCGGTCTGATCCGGCGTTGCGGCTAGACCACGAAAATGTCTTCTTCTGCCCAAGCCGGCGCCGCGGCCTTTGCCGCACCGGTCAGCTTCACGTAGCCGGTCTTGTCGACGCCCGTCGGCAAATCCTTCGGTACGCCCATAACCGTCTGCGTCTTGAACAAAGTTCCCGGCTCCAGATCGAAGAAGGGGAATTCCGGCTCGGTGCACCCCAGACAAGGCATGCCCGCGCGCGTTTTCGACGATTGCCGGTTCCACAGAATGCGGTTGCATGGGCTGTGGGTCATCGGGCCCCGGCAGCCAAGGTCATAAAACAGGCAACCCTTGCGCTGGCCGAACTCCGTCGCCGATACCTTGTAGGCAAAATGCATGTTTCTCGTGCAACCGGTCTGCGTGAAGCTCGAGAAAAACGTTTTCGGCCGCTGAAATTCGTCGAGACCGATTTCTCCGCCGCGTCCCGATGCAACCGCGACCAGGATTTGCGTGACCCAGTCCGGATGGCAGGGGCAGCCGGGAATGTTGATGACCGGGAGCCCGGCCTTCGATGCGAAATCAGTTCCGAGGAAGCCGCCATGTTCTCGTTTGAGAAACTGCATACCGGTTGATTCAGAAGGGTTGGGAGCAGTTGCCGGAATTCCGCCATAAGTCGCGCAATCGCCAATCGCAACGACGTACTGCGCCGCATCGCACAGTTCCGTAACCCAATCCTTCATCGCACGGCCCGCAAACCTGTTCCACTCACCGGTGCCGTCCGGGGCCTGCACGACAGTGCCTTCAAAGACAAAAATGTCGAGCGGCGTTTCGCCGGAAATACAGCTCTTCAAAAGCTTTTGAAGGTTGTCGCCAAGCTCCATACCAAGTGACGGGTGCCAGAGAATATTGATGCCGAAATCGGTCACCAGATCGCAGGCGCTCGGTTCCTCCGCGTTAAGGAACGACATCGTGTTTCCCGAACAAGCCCCGCCTTGGAGCCACAATAGGTTGGCCATTTATCCCTCCCAATTATTTGCCGCAACAGCGTGCCGCCGATGCATTGGGAATAGTTAATGCAACCCTTATGCCAATTTTGAAATTTGTATTTTCTGTATATTATTCAATGTAGTAGAGAACCACCCCCTGCCGGCCAGCGCCAAATTGCCGCAGCCTGCAAATTAAGTTTCATTGTCGCATGCAAACATAGTTTTCAACTTCCCGGGACGATTGACGCGCGCAAATCCGCCGCTACCGCAGCACTTGATGGGTGGTCGACCGCCATCAGCAAACCAGCCGCAAGATCAGCCGTCGCGGTTGCCGCAGGCGGGACATTCAACCTCTAGAAGATACCCGAACCAAATCCCCTTGCAGCGACTGCACCAATGTCCGGTCCCCTGCTCTTTCGGCGTGCCATATTTGGCGGTCATACCGCTGTCGCCGAGGTCTTTGTAAGGCGTGACGCCACTGGGAGGCCGCACGCGCGATTGTGGGAACCGGACAACATTCCGGTCTTCATCGCGGTCACTATTATCTGCATTGCCCATAAGCAGCCTGGTTCATGCTGCCGGGTCGATCTCATAGCGCTTGATCTTATTGGCAAGCCCAACCCGCGACAAGCCCAACTCCCTCGCGGCTTCGCTCTGGTTCCAACGATGCCGTCGCAGAGCGCCGTTGACAAGCTGTTTTTCGAGGGCTTCGACTTTTTCTTTCAATGTATCCCCCGCCAGATCGAATGTTGGGTCAACAGTCTCGGAGGGCAGCGGAGCGGCGGACGCGATTTCCGGCGACACATATTTCATTGTCAGATATCCGCCCTCACTTGCCATTGCGACCATGCGTCGGATCTCGTTTTCAAGTTCGCGTATATTTCCGGGGAACGGATAGTGGGTTAACTGCTCCAGAACGTCGCTGGCTATGCCGAGGATACGCCCGCCCATAGCATCGCCGTATTTCTTGGCAAAAAATTCTGCCAGCACCGGGATGTCGGCCTTGCGCGATCGCAACGGCGGAACTGTCAGCTCAAAGCCCTTCAGGCGAAAATAGAGATCTTGCCGAAACTCTCCCGTTTCGACGAGCTTCGCTAGAGGCCTGTTTGACGCGGCGATAATCCTCACATCGCAATTTATTATCTCGTCGGAACCAAGCGGCTTGACCTCACCTTCTTGCAAAAAACGGAGCAGGCTCACTTGAAAGGACGCCGACACTTCGGAAATCTCATCAAGGAATACGGTCCCCTCGTCCGCGGCCCGAAATAAGCCCAGCCTGTCGCAGATAGCGCCGGTAAATGCTCCGCGCTTGTGTCCGAAAAGCTCCGATTGCAACAGATCATCGGGCATGCCGCCGCAGTTTTGAACAAGCAGCGGCCTTTGGTTACGGGAGCTGTTGAAGTGAACGGCTCGGGCAAGTAACTCCTTGCCTGTGCCTGTCTCTCCCTCGATCAAAATGGGCAGTTCGGTCTTGGCGGACTGCCGCGCCAAATCGCAAAGGGCCGCCAACTCTTCGCTCGCATATACGAGCTTCTCAAAATTGTTGTATTTTGGTGCCGGAACGTCGACCTGATCGCCCATAAGAAAGGGTGAGTCTTCCTGGAACTTAAGCTCACGGCTCAGCAGACGATGGCGGCGGGCGAGCTCGCGGGTTTCCAATGCACGCTTGACAACCAGCCCCGTTTGCTCGGGATCAAGCGGCATGCGGATATATTGATAGATAGCCGCCTCATCGATCGCCCTTTCCTGATGGGTGCCGGGATCCCGCGCTTTGACAAAAAGCCGGATAACGTATGGATGAGAAATGCGGAATTGCCGAAGCAGATCGATTCCGCTCATTTCGCCGACCCTAGGCTCACTAATGACCAGATCGACGTTAGCCGAGCTGCCAAGTGAAATAGCCTCAGCGCCCGACTGGGCCCGAAGAACACGATAGCCATATTCATCGGTCAATTCGCTGATCGAATCTGACCAAATATCTTTGTTATTGATCGCCAAAAGTACGGTGCTGGTCTCCGACATCGCGCAACCTTGTTATCATTATGCAAAGTTACTTATCACATTCGCATTAGGCTCGCAATTGCGTCGAAACAAATAGAAGGGAATTTGTCTGCTTTGGGTCATTAGCGGACATAAAACCACTCAGCTAGGAATGTCCGCTTTGCCCCCGAAAGCAGACATGTTGGCGAGGATCGAATCGCCAAAAGCCGTCAATTCGGGATTGCTATGTGCTTGTCGGAGAGTGCGTTTACGTGGAGCTGGCGTGCTAAGTACTTGAAAAATGGTGCCGCATGGGTGACTCGAACACCCGACC
>DEIT01000110.1:17982-18121 GCA_002352635.1 Hyphomicrobiaceae bacterium UBA2767
CATTACGAATGCGATGCTCTACCAGCTGAGCTAATGCGGCTTACCAGTCATTTTCAGACCCTACTATAGCCCTACTAACTTGAACTCCGTCTCACGAACTCATTGGTCTCAAAGGGCATTCGCGATTAGACCCGCTAAT
>DEIT01000099.1 GCA_002352635.1 Hyphomicrobiaceae bacterium UBA2767
CCGCGGTCAAAATCATAAGAGCCACATGACCGGAAAAGGCATGCGCGATCAGCCTGTCGGCGCTGCTAGCCTTGGCATATGCGGCGAGACCGACGGCCAATGCCAGGAACGGCAGGACGTGCGAGAACTGTATCAACAGGAATTTGATCGAGACTGCCAGTTGCCCAAGGTCAAATACGGCCAGTGCTGTCAGGATAAGCAATGACGCGACCCAGGCGCTGTCGAGCTTGACCCCTGGAACGCGCTGTCGAATGGTCGCTATGACTTCTGCTGCGCTCATGGGTCTATCAGTTCCAGTGTACCGGCTCTGTCGGCCTCAAATGCTTTCTCATGTAGTCCCTCGCAGCATTTCTCGGTGAGATAGTTGGTCAATGTCTGAAGGGCATTGTAGTTGGCGGTGCAGATGACCTCGCGACCCGATTTGCGCTGATCGACCAGTCCAGCGCGCGAAAGGCAGTCCAGATGGTGAGAAAGCGTCGACAATGGAATACCAAGCTCCCGACCAATTGGACCGGTCGGTGAGCCATCTTGTCCAGCGCGTACCAGCAGTCTGAAAATTGCCAGCCGTGACGCGTTTCCCAGGGCTGAAAATCCCCGTACTGCCTCTGTCTCATCCATACTGGCTTCGCCTTGATCAGAGTTATTTCGATAAAACTAGTTGTATCGAAATATAGACGTTTGTCAATCAAATCACTCGGGGGCGAGGGTACGCAAAAACCAATTCTGTCACGGGGGAGAATCGGCCGGGGCTGACCAGGTGCCGGCCCATCGAAATCCGTCCTGCAACCCCCGCCGCAACCCGTCGGTATTCTTACAAAAATTCCACCAATTAGCTGTTGACGGGCGTGGGGTGCGTAAGTATGTTTCGCCAACTTTGCAGCAGGCGGTAGGTGCTTTGCTTGTGTTCGCGCGCTTTGTGCGCCATGTGCCATCTAGACGCTGCTGTCAAAAAAAGCTGATCAAAACTGGGACATGATCTTCGGACCACACTAACGGCCGTAAGATCCTCTGGTTTTTCAAGGCGCTGAGCGACGCTTTTGCAGTCGACTCGGCCTTTTGTGCATGAGGACGGTTGTCAGGGCCTGCCTCATAGGACTTGGACGTTGCTGAAGACGCCTTTGATAGCCAAAGGCACGGATTTAAGAAGGCGTAATATGCCGACGATACAACAGCTTGTACGCAAACCACGACAGGCGCCGATAAAGCGTAACAAGGTCCCGGCGATGGAAGCGTGTCCGCAAAAGCGCGGCGTTTGCACGCGCGTTTACACGACCACGCCGAAGAAACCGAACTCCGCACTTCGTAAGGTTGCGCGCGTGCGCCTGACCAACGGTTTTGAAGTGACGAGCTATATTCCTGGTGAGGGCCATAACCTTCAGGAGCACTCGGTTGTGCTGATCCGCGGCGGCCGGGTAAAGGACCTGCCGGGCGTGCGCTATCACATTATTCGCGGTGTGCTCGACACACAGGGCGTTTCGGACCGGCGTCAGCGCCGTTCGAAGTATGGCGCCAAACGGCCGAAATAGGCTGGGCAGACCCAATACACACGAGATCAAGGGAACACACATATGTCCCGGCGGCATAGAGCAGAGAAGAGAGATATTATTCCCGATCCGAAGTTCGGCGACGTCATTTTGACGAAGTTCATGAACTCCGTGATGAAGGATGGCAAGAAATCGGCGGCCGAGCGCATCGTATACGGCGCCCTCGACACGATCGAAGCGAAAGCCAAGCAGAACCCGCTGGAGATGTTCCATCAGGCACTGGAGAACGTCATGCCGACGCTGGAGGTTCGCTCCCGGCGTGTCGGTGGCGCGACCTATCAGGTGCCGGTCGAAGTGCGGACGGAGCGGCGTCAGGCCCTCGCGATCCGCTGGATTATCTCAGCAGCGCGCTCGCGCGGTGAAAATACAATGGTCGAACGGCTCTCGGGCGAATTGCTCGATGCCGCGAACAGTCGGGGGACGGCAGTCAAAAAACGTGAAGATACGCACCGGATGGCGGAGGCGAACCGCGCCTTCTCGCATTATCGGTGGTAAACGACAGGCAATCTAGAAAATGGCACGCACAACCCCCATCGGCGACTATCGCAATATCGGCATCATGGCCCATATTGATGCTGGCAAAACCACAACCACCGAACGCATCCTTTATTACACCGGCAAGAGCCATCGCATCGGCGAGGTTCACGACGGTGCTGCCACCATGGACTGGATGGAGCAGGAGCAGGAACGCGGGATCACCATTACATCGGCGGCAACGACGACTTATTGGAATGACAAGCGCGTCAACATTATCGACACCCCGGGCCATGTGGACTTCACGATTGAAGTCGAGCGGTCGCTCCGTGTTCTTGACGGTGCGGTAGCCCTCCTTGATGCCAATGCTGGCGTCGAGCCACAGACCGAAACGGTGTGGCGGCAGGCTGACAAGTACGAAGTGCCGCGCATGATCTTCGTCAACAAGATGGACAAGATCGGCGCTGATTTCTTCAAGTCGGTGGAAATGATTGAGGATCGGCTTGGCGCGATCCCGGCTGTTGTGCAGCTTCCCATCGGTGCGGAAAACAAATTTGCCGGCGTTGTCGATCTCGTCAAGATGAAGGCGGTGGTTTGGGACGAGGAAACCCTCGGCGCCAAATTCCACGAGGAAGATATCCCGGCCGACCTGGCTGATCAGGCCAGCGAATATCGCGAGAAGCTTCTCGAACTTGTCGTCGATCAGGACGAGGCCGTGATGGAGGCCTATCTTGAAGGCAATGAGCCGGATGAAGAGACCCTGAAAAGAGTGATCCGCAAGGGCACGTGCGAGAATGCATTTGTGCCGATTTTTTGCGGGTCCGCATTCAAGAACAAGGGTGTCCAGCCGCTGCTCGACGGTGTGGTCGACTATTTGCCGTCACCGGTTGAAGTGCCGCCGATCAAGGGCATCGACGTGAAGACGGGCGAAGAGACCGTACGTAAGTCCTCCGACGATGAACCTCTTTCCATGCTGGCATTCAAGATCATGAATGACCCCTTTGTTGGCTCGCTGACTTTTGCGCGCATTTATTCGGGCAAGCTCGAGTCTGGTCAGCCGGT
>DEIT01000075.1 GCA_002352635.1 Hyphomicrobiaceae bacterium UBA2767
GCCTGCAGAGCGCCTGAAGCCTTGATCGCCTGAAGTATGGAAATCATGTCGCGCGGACCAATTCCGAGCGCGTTCAAACCGTCGACGAGCTCATGCAGGGTGATGCCTTCCTTGACCACGGCGAGTCTGTGTTGATTTTCATCGTCTGCCGCGACCTGTGTTCGCGGAACCACGACTGTACGCCCTGTCTCAGAAAATGGTGTGGGCTGGCTCACTTGTGGAGCTTCGGTAATCGTTACGGTCAGATTGCCCTGGGCGACAGCGACCGTACTCACGCGTACGTCTCGGCCCATGACGATAACGCCGGTCGACTCATCAATAACGACTTTGGCGACCTGATCGGGTTCGATCCGCAGCTGCTCCACGTCTGTCAGCATCTCAACGATGGTGCCTTTATAGTCGCTTGGCAGTCTCAAGGTCACCGTGCCGGGGTCGTCGGTATGAGCCATACGGTAAGCTGTGAAAGTGTTGATCGCCGATGCAATGCGTTTGGCCGTTGTCAGATCGGGATTGCGCAGCGCCAGGCGCAAGCTGCGCTGGTGGGCAAGTTGGAAGTGAATTTCACGTTCGACAATAGCACCGCTTGAAATGCGCCCAACTGTCGGCACGCCCCGGGTTATGGAGGCGGCATCACCTTCTGCGGTGAACCCCGCAACCGCAACTGAACCCTGACCGACCGCATAGACCTCACCATCGGCGCCATGAAGCGGCGTGACGAGTAACATGCCGCCCTGAAGGCTTGATGCGTCGCCGAGCGCACTGACAGAGATATCAATGCGGGTGCCTTGCGTGGCGAAGGGTGGCAAGTTGGCCGTGACCATGACAGCGGCCACATTGGCGGTTCGCAGATCAGTATCTCTGGTATTGATGCCAAGGCGCTCGAGCATCGCCTGAAGGCTCTGCCGGGTGAATGGGGCGTTGCGTAGCGAATCACCAGTCCCATTCAGTCCGACCACTAGACCGTATCCGACCAGCTGGTTTTCGCGGATACCCTCAAAATCAACGAGATCTTTGATTCGCGATGAAGCAATTGCCGCATCGGGCAGGCTTCCTATCAAAGCGAAGATCAGAGCCAACAACACGACGATGCGTCGCCCGATGTTGCCGACCTGGTGCTTTTTCTGAACGGTTTGGTTGGTCAATGCGTTTCCCCATCCGCATGCGTTGCGGAGCGCTGTTGTGTCTCACACTGTTAAAGCGAAACTCATGCCAGATTTTCTTCTCCAAAGATGGTCATTAACTATATGAAATATAAGCATAAAAAATTACGTGGTTTGAAGAGAAACGGAGAAGAGCTGCAGGTTCTGCCCTTAGCTAGGCAAAATTTTCCGGGCCTTAACCCATCCTTAAGCATGGCGGGAGGAATAATTTGACTGACGTCATTACACAATTCTGGAGCCAAGATGATGCGTGTATCCCAGACCCGGCGGTCAAATTCCACAAAACCCAGCAGATCAGGCCGGGGTGGCGCTTCTCGAGGGGGCGAGTTTCAGCTTCCAAATTTGCAGAAATCTAAGCAACGCCGGGAGATTGCGGGTCCAGCTCAAATCAGCAGCATCGACACCATTGTCGCGCTTCAGGCAGTTGACGATGCCACTGATCGTCGGCGGCAAGCTGTTGAGACAGGAGACCAGATTCTTGAGTTGCTGGATCAGCTGAAGATCGGAGTGCTGTCAGGTCGGGTTAAGGTTTCGGACCTCAATCTTCTGAAGAAAACTATTGAAAAACAACAAACTGTAGATGGCGACCCGGGATTAAATGACGTACTCAAACAGATCGATTTACGCGCTCGCGTCGAACTCGCCAAGCTCCAGCGCAATGCAGCCTGACGTTGCGTCGGCAAGCACCAAAAAACAGACTGCTGACTAAAAAAATCTGGCTGTCACAGAATTCTCGCACCTTTCTGATTTCTTGACTTCGATCTCGACTGCCTTAAATACGGTGCACCTGTTCGACAGGCTACCGGGCGAATCATTCAGAATGTGAGCCGGTGTGTGCTTCTGATCCCCAGGTCAGTAATTGAAACCCATCGATTAATGCACAGAGTGTCATGACTGCGAAAACCAAGACGAAGCCAAGGCCAAAGAAAACCAAGGCCGCAGAGGCCAAGCCGAAAGCGCGCAGAAAACTGCCTGCGAACTACCGGCCCTCAGATGATGAGCCGTTCATGAACAAGCGTCAGCAAACGTATTTTCGAGACAAGCTGGAAGCTTGGAAGGATGAGATCGTCCGTTCAAACCGGCTGACTCTACAGAGCCTGCAGGACGAATCGGAAAAGCATGCCGATATTGCCGACCGTGCGACCTCCGAGGCAGATCGGGCACTTGAACTGCGGGCTCGGGACCGGCAGCGCAAACTGATTTCAAAAATAGATGCAGCACTTCAGCGGATCGAAAATGGTACCTACGGCTATTGCGAAGAGACCGGCGAACCTATCGGGTTGAAGCGTCTCGACGCGAGGCCGATAGCAACGCTCAGCGTGGAAGCGCAAGAACAGCATGAGCGGCGCGAACGGGTCTATCGCGACCAATAATCGTGATTTCGGAATGGAATGCGCTCCGCGCCTTTGTGCAAGACGCGGAGCGATGTTCTTTGGCTGAATTCCCGCCTGCCATCTAGAATGGCAGCACAATATCCAGGAATTGCTGGCCGTAGCGGGGTTGTTGGACATCAGTGATTTGGCCGCGGCCGCCGTAAGAGACGCGGGCTTCAGCAATCTTCGAAATCGGAATCGTGTTCACTGATGTGATGTCTTCCGGCCGTACGACACCGGCGACGATCAATTCGCGCATTTCGTAGTTCACGCGAATTTCCTGCCGGCCCTCAATGACCATGTTGCCGTTGGGCAATACCTGGGTAACGACTGCGGCGATCTTTGTCGTAATCGTTTCCTCGCGGTCAATCCCCCCGTCACCGTCGCTCTTGGAGCTGCTCGCGGCATTGACGAAGTCATTGAGATCGACGTCTTTAGGCAGAACTTTCTTCAGCAAATCCTCCCATCCACCCAATTTTGGAATGGATGCGCTTTCTGAATTATCGCGACCGCGCTTGGTGGAATTTTCAAGCTCGGCCTTGTCCGTTATTTCCACAAGAACGGTGAGAATATCGCCGACGCGACGCGCGCGTTGGTCCTCGAAGAAAGCTCGAGCGCCATTGCGCCACAGTGAATTTGGGCTGTAGCTCACCTTTTCCGGTACCGGCATGGGCATCGAAACGGGCCTGTAGCCAGCTTGCATGACCGGGTTTTCTATGGCCGAGAGTTTCGGCGTTTCGCCAATGGCCCCGAGCCTGTCGAAAGCACTGCAGCCTCCGAGATGCACTGTGGCGAGAGCTGCGATAAACAACCGCTTGAACTGCATAATTACCTACACTTCCTCGTACTATCTGACGACAAATGAATTCGGCCCGCTGTTGCGTCGGGTTGCTCTGCTGGCGGTACGCTTGGGAAGGGACCCGCGCCCCGAAACTGTGACAATTCCGGTGCTGGTCACTTCAGCTTCAAATGTGCGCTTGGATTGAGTGTTTTCGATCGAGACTGTTTCGCCGCGAGCTGCGTCAGCAAGCGCACGTCCCTTGGTCTTCAACACCATGCCGCCGGCCCTGTAGACGATGGTAACCGCACTGTTGCGTCTGACGAGCTTCGGCGGTTCGACATCACTGCGCATGATCGCCCGGCCGGGAGTGAGCTGCTTTTTTGCCGCCATGCCAATGGCAGCGTTCATTTCACTAAGGGCTGAATTCGACACGCGTGAACGCGGCAGGCGAACAACCTTCACGTCGCTGGAAGTGATCGTTGCCCCACGATCAATGATGTTTGCCGGGACAATTGCATCAACGGAAACGAACGCGCGTCCGGTGAATGTCTTGTCAGGGACAGGATGCTCGGCGCCGTCAAAGGATACCACGGCGCGAAACCGGCCAGCCTCGGAACGCAGATCCATATGTTTGATACCAACCTTGGCTTTTACGCGGGGGTCGATGTGAAACGATTTTGCACCTCTGCCAAAGGATACCGACCACTTTTCATCATCCCGGCCGATGTGTTTGCTAATGGCATCGCTGATCTCATCAAGCGTCACCATGCGGCTTGGCCGTTGGACCGAGACTTCAGAAATTTCACCGGGATTACGCCACTCAAGGCCATGCTGTCGGGCCGCGGCTTTCACCCGTTTGGCTGCGACGACGCCGCCGGTGCCAAGCTCGGGCGATCTGAACACAGGTGCTCTGGCCGCATTGCCGGCATTCTCAAACAGATCGCCAAGGCGCACGACATCGCTGTACACCTTGATTTGCTCGCGTAGCAGCGGCTCGGTCTGGGCGTTGGCGATACCGGCAAAGGCCAGTGCAACAAGTCCAGCCGCCAAAAGGCCGGCGATTTTGGTCATGCTCCTGATCATCTCGTTTCCAATTGTTCTCATCGCTGCCCTATCTCAGGATGTTGGTGGTTGCCGACATCATCTCGTCAGACGCGCTGATCACACGCGCATTCATCTCGTATGCTCGCTGCGCCGAGATCAGGTCTGACAATTCCGAAACCGCATTCACATTGGCCGATTCAAGGAATTTCTGAAGAACGTCTCCGAATCCGGCATCCCCGGGGTTCCCCTCGGTTGGGCTGCCGCTTGACGGCGTCTCCAGATACAAATTGTCACCCACAGCTTTCAGGCCTGCCGTGTTGACGAAACGCGACAGGTTAAGCTGACCGACTTGCTGCGGGTTTGTGTCATCACCAACGAGCACTTCAACGCTGCCCGTCCGGTTGATGGTGATGGAACGCGCGTTGTCTGGAATTGTGAGTCCCGGCTGAACTTCATAACCGTCGAGGGTCACGAGGCGGCCCTGATCGTCGAGTTCGAATGATCCGTCTCGCGTGTAGGCCGTCTGCCCGTTGGGGAGCGAAATTGTAAAGAAGCCCTCACCACGGATGGCGACATCGAGTTCTTTTTCCGTGTTGGCCAAGTTCCCCTGGCTCATGATGCGCGATGTGGCGCCCGTCTTTACGCCAAATCCGATTTGAATGCCTGTCGGAACGGTTGTTCCGGAATCCGACGAGGCCGAACCCACACGGCGCAAGTCCTGATACAGGAGATCCTGAAATTCGGCACGCAGACGTTTGAACCCTGTGGTTCGCATGTTGGCGATATTGTTGGAGATGACCTCCACGTTGAGTTCCTGGGCCATCATGCCGGTTGCTGCAATCTGCAGGGATTTCATCGCGGGTTTTCCTTTCCGACCTCTTGTGTCGATGCATTCATGGCGCCGCTAACCGCGCGGCGGGGTGCCAAGCTGTTCAATGGCTTCGCGCCTGAGTTCCTGGGTTTGTTTCATGGTTTGCGTTACGGACGTGTAGGCCCGAACTGTCTCGATCATTCGGGTGAGTTCGGAAATGGGTTGGACGTTGGATTTCTCCACGACCCCCTGTAGGACCCTGGCGTCCTCGGCAGTGTCCGGTTGCTGGTCAGTGGAAAAAAGCGTTTCGCCTTGCTTCTTCAAGGTTGCATTATTTGCAAATTGGACGACGCGAAGCTGGCCTCTTTCCCCCTCACTCGTGGAAATTGTTCCGTCCTTGGCAATTTCGATCCCGGCTTCGTTGGGCCCAAAGGTGATCGGCCCCGTTTCGCCCAGTACCGGGTGGCCGGCAGGCGAAACCAGTTGACCGTCGGCATTGAGTTTCAGCTGTCCATTGCGGGTGTAGCGGTCGCCGTCCGGTGTCTGGACGACGAACCAGCCGTCGCCCGAGATCGCGACGTCGAGCTCATTACCCGATTGCTCGAAGTTGCCCTCTGCGAAGGAACGGTAAACTGACGAATCCAGAACAAAGGAAACTTTCTTGTCCCGGCCTGTCATTTCATTCATTTCGGCGCCGGGCATCAGATGTTCTTCAAAAAGAAGGCTGCCCATTTTGTATCCTGCGGTGTTCATGTTCGCGAGATTGTTGGAGACCACGTCCATTTGCCGCCTCAGAGTAACTTGGCGGGATAGTCCGATAAGCAGGGCATTTTCCATCGTTTGCGTTCCGGTTTGCGTTTATGGGCGCAACGCCGCAACGCAATACGGATCGGACAACATGGTCCAGACGCGGCGATAATCTGTATTGCAGGGACCGTGCCACAGTATTTATCTTTATAAATCAACAGACTATATATCATTCCATGCTGTCCAGAGCTGCCGGGTCGGCAAAATTAGCTCGGCAAAATCTGCCGCATTGGCAGCTTCTGGCAACCATTCGTTAACCATCACAACCATAAATGGATTGTGGCCTAGGCCCGTGGCCGGGCCACTCCTATGCGGGCTGTTTTCGGCCCATCGACTAATAGCGGAGCTGACCCACATGGCTGATGAGCCAGAAGAACCGGAAGCAGAAGCAAAAGATGCAGCCGCGGCGGATGGTGAAGGCGCCGACGCTGGCGGCGAGGGTGGCGAAGACCAGACGGAAGGCAAGAAAGCCAAGCTTCGCCTGAGCCCGAAGAAACTTGCCATGCTGGCAGTGCCGGTCGTCTTGCTCCTGGGGGCCGGCGGTTATTTTGCCTACGACCATTTCATGTCTTCCGCCTCAGGTCCTGCCGAAGTCAAAATGGCGGCTCCAAAAGTTTACTACAACCTTCCCGAAATGGTGGTGAACCTGAGCTCTCAGGAAAAGCGTGCGAAATATCTCAAGTTGAAAGTTTCGCTCGAGGCGTCAAACCAGCAGGTTCTCGACGCTCTCAACCCAATCATGCCGCGCGTAATGGATATGTTTCAGTTGTATCTGCGGGAACTGCGCAGCAGCGATCTGGAAGGGTCCGCCGGCATCTATCGACTCAAGGAAGAGCTTCTTCGGCGGGTCAATCTTGAAATACATCCGTATCGTGTCTCACGCGTTTTGTTCAATGAAATCATCGTCCAATAGCATGAGGATCAAGCATGGTTGACGATATGGACCAAGACGCCCTTGC
>DEIT01000153.1 GCA_002352635.1 Hyphomicrobiaceae bacterium UBA2767
AAGCGGACATTCAGTTGGCTAACAAGGGTCCGGCGGTAGTTGTGGTCTTTGCTCTGATGAGCAGCACGGGAGTCGACTGGCAACGGACGACCTGGCCAGCGTCACGGATATGAAGCTGACCGGTTGTCGAAAACATGAGCTAGTTGAAGACACCAGGTGCTGCAAATGCATCGCCCCGGCTCTCAGCCTCGTTCCGTGTCCGGCACGCAGCTGGCGCAAAGCTGGCTGATTTCCGATCCTGACAGCGGCAGACCTGTCTTCCCGCAAACATAGCTCAGTTCGCCGCTCCCGAGATCCGCGACCTCGCGCATATGACGGCACTTGGAGCAGGTTCCGAAATGCCTGCGATTCCGGTCCTCCACAAGGCGTTCGGTAACATGATCCAGGACCGCTGAAAGATCGGACTGCTGCCTTGGCCGCAGCTTTGCAATTACCTGGACGAGTTCATGGATCGGGGCACTCTCGCACAGCGCGCGCCCTATGGCTGTGAGGTCAATCCTCGAACTGCGGCCGTCGCTGTGGGAGGGTTTGCGCGTGAGATATCCCTTTTCCACAAGCTTCTTCACCGTCTGAGAGGCCGTGCCGCGCGTGGTTGCATGGTAGTCGGCAAATGCCAACAACGTACGTGAGGATGAATTTGCCCGCGCAAAGTATCTGAGCGCGGCCCACTGCGCGCTTGTGAGGCCGCTGGTGTGCCCCTCTGCCTGTGCAAGTCGGGCCAGATGAAGAATGGCCTCGGCGATGCGTGTCGCACCGTCCCCGCTCTCGTTTGCCATACTAAAGAGTAGCGGGAAGGCCGCGCAACTGCACATGCGGCAATTTGAAACTGTCAGATATTTAGTTTCGAAACGAAACTAAGTAATCGTCATAATATTGTATATCGTATTGTTTCGAAACCATCTGACAATCAAGAATTAATCGATAATTAGCAAGTCAAAGTTGTAATGATGGCAACTGCAACCAAGACCTAACGGCAATCGATTCTAATGTTGAGGGTTGTCGTTGACGGGGAATTTGGTTGCATGTCGTGAAAAAACAATGGCGGGTATCGGGTGCAATCATGACATTTGCGAGTAAATTGACGTCTCTGGGCAATCTGAAAATCGGCGGCCGAATCGCTCTTGCGTTGGCGATTCCGGCGCTCGGCATCATCATTTTCGGGGGCATGCTTCTGATCGAGAAAAAGCGTGTGGCCAACGACATGGCGAACGTGGAGCACCTCGCAGAGCTAGCCCCCGTGGTCAGCGGTCTCGTGCATGAACTGCAGAAAGAACGCGGGATCTCGGCCGGCTTCCTGGGGAGCAAAGGCGCCAAGTTCTCAAATGAACTGAAAGACCAGCGCGTTGAAACGAATGCCAGTCGCGGCACACTTGCAAAGGCGTTCGATGGTTTTGACGCCTCCCACTTTCCACCCGAATTCGCAAAGTCAATTTCCAGTTCACGCGACGCCTTGAGCGTTCTCGGCCAGAAGCGCGCGGACGTCGACGGTATGAAGATGACCGTGCCGGAAATGGCCAAATACTATACGTCAACGATCGCCAGTCTATTGAAGATCGTGGAAGATATGGCAGTGCTGAGCACGAATGCCGAAGTCACCAATCTGATCACCACCTATACGAGCCTGCTGCAAGGCAAGGAGCGGGCCGGTATCGAGCGTGCCATGGGATCTGGGGGCTTTTCCGCCGGAACGTTCAGCCCGGCCATCCACAAGAAATTCATTGAGCTGATCGCCGCGCAGCAGGCTTATCTCAGCCAGTTCGCAATTTACGCGACCAAGGCGCAGAAAGCTCTGTACGACACCACCATCACTGGCGAGGCGGTCGATGAGGTTGCAAGGATGCGCAAGATCGCCATCGACAGCGCGCAAACGGGCGATACGGGTGGCATCGAAGGCGCCTACTGGTTCAAGAACATTACGGTGAAGATCAACCTCCTCAAGAAGGTCGAGGACGCGATAGCGTCTGACCTGAAGACGCGTGCCGCGGAAATCGGTGGAAACACCAACACCGCATTCCTGATGGTGCTGGCGGTTTCGTTTGTTCTCCTCGCGATCGGTGGTGCGGTCGTCTACGCCACGGTGCGTGGAATTACGCGCCCGGTTGCCGGCATGACTGAAGCCATGAGAGAACTCGCCAATGGAAATCTGGAAGCGGAGATCCCGGCCAAGGATCGCCACGACGAGATCGGCGCCATGGCAGAAGCCGTGCAGATCTTCAAGGACAATGGCATCGAGCGCGTCCGGCTGCAGTCGGATAGCAAGAAGGAGCAGGAGGCACGTGCGGCCAGAGAGAAGCGCGTGGATGAACTCATTTCCAATTTCCGCGAAGTGGTGCAGGGCGTTCTGCAAACCGTCTCGACCAACACCACGCAAATGGAATCGACCGCCAAGGCGCTGTCTTCGATCGCCACGCAGACGACGGCACAGGCGAGCGGCGTGTCCGCTGCGTCCGAGGAAGCCTCGGCCAACGTTCAGGCCGTGGCCGCCGCATCTGAAGAACTGTCGGCGTCGATTACCGAGATTTCACGGCAGATCACGCAAACCAAGGATGTGGTTGTCAAGGCCAGCAAGGCGACCACCGATACCAACGTAAAGATTTCGGGACTTGCCGATGCGGCACAAAAGATCGGCGAGGTGATCTCTCTGATCCAGGATATTGCCGAGCAGACCAATCTGCTGGCGCTCAACGCGACCATCGAGGCCGCGCGCGCCGGTGAGGCCGGCAAGGGTTTTGCCGTCGTCGCATCGGAGGTCAAGGAGCTGGCCACGCAAACGGCTAAAGCCACCGAGGCCATCGCCGAGCAGATCACCAGTATCCAGAATGAGACCGACAGCTCGGTGGACGCCATTCGCGTCATTTCCGAAACGATGACGGAGGTTTCCGCGGCGACTGAGGCCATTGCCGCGGCGATCGAGGAGCAGGGCGCTTCGACCTCGGAGATCTCAAACAATGTTCAGCAGGCGGCAGCCGGCTCGAACGAGGTCGCCCAGAACATCACCGGCGTCAGCCAGGCCGCGGACGAGAGTCAGCAATCCGCAGACCAGGTCCTCTCCGCCTCCCAGGAGGTCGCGGGCAATGCCGACAAACTGCATAACGTTGTCGACGAGTTCCTCAAGGAGGTCGCAGCGGCCTAGGGCCGCTTCGTTTAATATTTCACGGCTGGTCTCCAGGCGATGGGAACGTCCACACATGGCACTTAGTGGACGCTCAGGATCAACAGGCGGCACGGCTGTTTTGGGAAGCTAAGCGGAAGTTCAGGTGACCAATGTCTCTGCTTTTGGGGATAGAGCGGGCACCGACGGCAGCAATCACTCACGTCCGCTTCTGATCCGAAGCAGACATTCAGAATCATGCCATCCTGTGTACACGGGCTCCGTTACGTTGGAGAGAAGATTGCTTAATCGATCTGTGACGTTAGCCAGGCGCAATAACTGGATCGATGGGCATTTGGCTCGAGATTCCCAGACTTGCTCCATCATCGACGCGGCACTGAGCAACTGTGCTTCGCCACGTGGCGGTCCGACAATCTGCAGCCCCACCGGTAAGCCATCATCGGTAAATCCGCAGGGCAGTGAGATAGCCGGAAGCGATATCGCTGTGGTCGCATAGGCGATTGTGTACCAGTCGAAATAATTCTCGAACTTGTGACCATCGACTTCGTCGATCGCGGTAATGTTTACGTCGAACGGTGCAACGACCGTAGCCGGTGTAATGAGCAGATCATAATCATCGAAGATTGCCTGGTATCGATGCTGTATACGATAACGAAACCGGTTGTCGGGAATTTGAACTACCGCCTGACCGCATGGGCGACTTGATCATTGTGTCCCGCGATACCAAAGTGTACGGAACACGCGAAACTGAGCATGATCTGTCCGCGCTGAAAGAACCATTGAGGTCGCATGGCGGTATAACTGAGCAACAAATACCCATCATCGTAAACCGCAAGGTGGCAGACATATCCCAGCCTCTGCGCAACTTTGATGCCTTTTCTATCGGGCTAAATCATATCGTCAGTGCGGCACAGGCCGCTGAATAGGAACGAGAGCTATGAACGAAATGTCAGTTGATCGTCCGGTCATCAAGGAATCCATGCGTATTGGCGGTCGCAAGGTCGATACCAGTGACGCTATTGAGGTGCACTACCCCTACACCAATGAGGTAATCGGAACAGTGCCGGCGGGATCGGCCGAACATGCGCGCGAGGCGTTTGAAATTGCCGCCAAATATACACCCAAACTGACCAGGTATGAGCGCCAGCAGATACTGTTCCGCGCCGCTGAACTTATCCGCGAGAGACGTCAGTCAATTGCGGAAGTGCTTACCCTTGAGCTTGGCATCTGCATGCAGCATGCGCTCTATGAGGCGGGGCGTTCTTACGACGTGTTTACGCTGGCAGGCCAGTTGGCAATCCTGGACGACGGACAGATTTTCTCGTGCGATCTGACGCCTCATGGCAAGGCGCGGAAGATTTACACCAAGCGTGAGCCCGTTTCGACGATCTCTGCGATAACGCCGTTCAACCATCCCCTCAACATGGTTGCACACAAAATTGCCCCTGCTATTGCGACCAACAACTGTGTCGTGTGCAAACCGACCGAGCTGACGCCGCTCACGGCGATTACACTGGCCGACATCCTTTACGAAGCCGGGCTACCACCGGAGATGTTCCAGATCGTGACCGGCTGGCCGAAGGATATTGGCGATGAAATGATCACCAATGACGATATCTCCATCATCACATTCACGGGCGGAGTGACCGTTGGCAAGATGATCGCCGATAAGGCGGGGTACAAACGAACGGCCCTTGAACTTGGGGGCAACGACCCGTTGATCGTGCTCAATGATCTGGATGACGCAGATCTGGAAAAGGCTGCTGCGATTGCTGTTGCAGGTGCAACCGGCAATTCCGGACAGCGCTGCACGGCCGTGAAGCGTATCCTGGTGCAGGAGGACGTGGCAGAGCGTTTCGTGCCTCATGTTCTGGAGAAGGCCAAGGCGCTAAAATTCGGTGATCCGCAGGATCCTGATACGCAACTCGGATGTGTGGTTCACGAGGAGGCTGCCGCTACTTTTGAGCGGCGTGTCTACGACGCCGAGAAAAACGGCGCCAAGGTGTTGTACGATCCAGGTCGCAAGGGTGCCTTGCTGCCGCCGATTGTCGTCGATCATGTGCCGCACGAGAGTGAACTGGTTTTTGAGGAGACCTTTGGGCCGATTGTACCGATAATCCGAGTGCCGAATGATGACACCGAGCTCATGGCAATTTCGAACTCAACACCATTCGGCCTGTCAGCAGGTGTCTGCACCAACAAGCTGGACCGCATTACCGCATTCATTGAAGGGCTGAATGTGGGCACGGTGAATGTCTGGGAAGCCCCGGGCTACCGGATCGAGATGTCGCCATTCGGCGGTATCAAGGACTCGGGAAACGGTGTCAAAGAGGGTGTGTTGGAGGCGATGAAGTTCTTCACCAACGTCAAGACCTATTCGCTGCCTTGGCCTGTCTAACGGTAAGTGACGAGATCAGCCATTTCTTCAACGATCGCGACAGGTCACAACGGCCTGCTTGTCCCGGTTCCCCGCGCTTCGCACATTTTCCGCGAGAATGCTCGCGATGTCCGCTCTTGGCACATAGCGGACGTTTCCCGTCACCTGCGGCAATGACCGCTTTCG
>DEIT01000245.1:0-4894 GCA_002352635.1 Hyphomicrobiaceae bacterium UBA2767
GCACCAGGCAACCGGATCGCCAGGCCTGGTCCGGGGAAAGGATGCCGTTTAACGAATTTATCCGGCAATCCAAGTTCTTGCCCAAGCGCCCTCACTTCATCTTTGAAGAGTTCACGCAGAGGCTCAACCAGCTTCAGATTCATGCGGTCCGGCAAACCCCCAACATTATGATGAGACTTGATGGTGACGGATGGTCCACCGGTAAAGGAGACGCTCTCGATGACATCGGGATAAAGCGTGCCCTGGGCCAGAAAATCAGCACCACCAAGCTTGCCCGCCTCTTCCTCAAAGACGTCAATGAACAGGCCACCAATCGTCTTGCGCTTTTGCTCCGGGTCTTCCACGCCCTCAAGCGCACCTACAAATCGCTCGCTCGCCTCCACATGGACAAGAGGAATGTTATAGGCGCCGCGAAACATGGTGACGACCTCTTCGGCCTCATCCATGCGCATCAGGCCATGGTCGACAAAAATGCACGTAAGCTGATCGCCGACCGCTTCGTGAATAAGGACGGCGGCCACAGAAGAGTCCACGCCGCCGGACAATCCGCAGATCACCTTTCCATCGCCCACCTGTTCCCTGATCTTGGCAATAGCCTCAGTGCGGAAATGGGCCATGGTCCAGTCGCCTGAACAGTCCGCAATCTTCAGGGCAAAGTTGGAGAGCAGCTTTGCACCGTCAGGTGTGTGCATCACTTCCGGGTGAAACTGAACGCCGTAAACACGGCGCTCTTCATCGGCGATTGCCGCAAAAGGTGCGTTGTCCGACGTTGCGACAACACTGAACCCATCGGGAATAGCAGATATCTTGTCGCCATGACTCATCCACACCTGATGGCGCTCTCCTGCAGCCCATACACCGTCAAACAATGCACAATCCTGTTTGACGTCGACGAAGGCGCGGCCAAATTCGCGCTCATGTGATGCTTCGACTTCGCCACCAAGCTGACCGCAAATCGCCTGCTCGCCATAGCAAATACCAAGGATGGGCAGTCCTGCGTCGAATATGACATCCGGCACGCGTGGCGTATCCGCTTCATGCACGCTGGCGGGACCACCTGAAAGGATGACCGCCTTCGGCGCGAAGCTTTCAAAGACCTCTTCAGCTTTCTGGAAAGGCACGATCTCGCAGTAGACGCCAGCCTCACGCACACGACGGGCAATGAGCTGCGTCACCTGAGACCCGAAATCGATGATGAGAATACGGTCCGTCATGGACGGGTGTTATCGGAATCCGCCTGAGTCGGCAATGGGCGTGTGGCGCCTATTCGAACAAGAAAATATCGCGCGGGTCAGGTCGCCATTCCATGCGGGCACTCATCAGCTGTTCAGGCTCCAGATCGAATAATTCAGTGCGCTGGCGAAACTCACCCAGATCAAATATGGGACAAGCAACAGCGCGGCAGCCATGCTGATCGGCCACGCCGCCACTATGAAGCCAAGGATCGCCAGCCAGAGGAGGACGATGTCCGCAAACGCGATATCCATCCGGTGCAACCCGAAGAACAGCCACGACCATGCGGCATTGAAAACGAGCTGAGCCACCCAGAACCACATGGCGGGAGACGTCGGCGCGTTTCTCCAGATCAGCCAGCCCGCCACGGCGATCATGATGTAGAGCAGTGTCCAGACCGGACCAAAAACCCAGTTTGGCCGGTTCCAGGGCGGTTTTGAAAGGCCGGCATGCCACGCACCGGGCGCAAACAACGCGCCCAAATATGCGACACCCGCACATAGCGCCATGAAGACGATAAGAGCAACCCACGTTCCTGCTGTTGAGTTCATTTCCGGTCAATCCAATCTTGTGACGCAGGCCTATGTTAACGAGGCTGACCTTCGTTGGTGGTGCAGTCAACTGCGTCAAAATCCAATTTCCAGAATCGAATGTGATCGGCGCGCGTGAGCGTCTTCAACGCCCGCGTCGGCGTCGCACTCAAAAAGTCCGGAGCCTCACGCACCTTTTCGAAACAGAAGCGTGAAGGCAAGCGCGAGTAAACCGAACGCGGTGGCCCCTGACCTTCGATGCCTTTGAGCCGCCGTCCACAGTCGTAATCGTGATAGTAGACGCGCCGAACGCCAATTTCATCGAGCAGAAACTCAAGCACCGCTGTAAGGATGGCCTCGTCCCAGAGACGCAGATGCACCCGCAGCACTTCGTCGACGTAGGTCCGCAGCGCTCTGGCATCCATCTTCGCGCCATTGAAATAAACAGCCTCCATTGCACGGCGCATTTCGGTGTCCGCATACCAGTCGTCGGCAAGACGCTTGGCAGCCTGGGCAAATCGCAACCAGTCCGTTTGCACCTCCTCGATCAGCGCATCTCCGGTGTCGAAATCAACATCGAGCCGCGCCCAGGCGAGCGTGTGAAATCCCCGCCGGGCTATCGGATGCAGTTGTGTCTCAAACGGCGTGGCGTTCCCCGGTTTGATCAAAGCGCGATAGGATCTGTTGTGCTGCGAGGAGAAATTCAGCTGCAAGACGAGGTTTGCACCCGGACGTGACATCTGGTGGACATGGCGGTTCCAATGGCGCCGTTTTTCAGGCCCCCAACTTCCCAGCGTCAAAAGATAGCATTCGGGCTGCGCCGCCCAGCAATCAGCAAGATCATCGGCACCGAGAATACCGTCCCCGGTCGAAGCAAGGACGGGCTTGAGTGCCGGGCGCTGCAGCAGCTTGGCATACCGGGACGCTTTGATATCGGCAACCGTACGCCCACGTCCGAGATAACGTGACAACAGATAGGCGGCATAGCGATCGGGGAAATAGTGGAACAACGTGCGTCCGCGCGGCAGGCACGCGATGACTTCCTGTACTGCTTGATATTCCACGTCACATCCCTCGCCAGTCGTTCATATCAACTGGTGAGGGCAGGATGGAAATCATTGTGGGTCCATCCGCAAGAATTTGGCCACGCTTCATTCCGCGATATTAGGCAGACCGGCCCATGACCGCGAAGAAAAATCCATCCGTACCTGTTGTCGCCGGTGTCAGCGTGACACTGCAGTCGTCGGACGACCACGGCTTCAGGTCAACATCGGCATACAGGCTTTCCCAGACTTCGCCCGCGGAAAGCAATTCGAACTCGTCGTTTTCTTCCAGAAATCCATATACCCGCCCTTCGTTTTCCTGGGGCAACACCGAACAGGTGATGTAGCAGAGATACCCGCCGGGTCGGACATACCCACTCGCCTGCTCCAGCACCAGGCGCTGCTCTTCGAGGCGTTTCTCAAGCGCGTCAGGCGTGAGCCGCCACTTGGCATCGGGCCGGCGGCGCCACACGCCGGATCCTGTACAAGGCGCGTCGACCACAACACGGTCCATTTTCAGAGCAAGATCATCCAATGGGTCATCGGGTCCACGCACCTGAACGTTGCGTGTTCCGGCACGCTTCAGGCGCTCGTAGATCGGCGCAAGTCTGTTGCGGTCAGTGTCGTAGGCGAATATCTGTCCCTTGTTCGCCATGGCCGCGGCCAATGCCAGTGTCTTTCCGCCAGCCCCGGCGCAATAGTCCAGCACCTGCTCGCCCGGCTGCGCGAAAACCAGCGACGAACACACCTGACTGCCCTCATCCTGCACCTCGATCCACCCCTTCTGATAGGGTGCTTCGGGCTGGATGTTTGACGTGCGTGACGGCCCAACAGACGGCGCGAGACGCAACCCGGTAGCCGATAGCGGTGTCGCTTCCAGAGTGTAGCGTTTCAGCGCCTTGGTGACCTTGTCCCGGTCCGCTTTCAGAGTGTTGACTCGAAAATCGGTTGGTGGCCTGAGCGCTAGTGCCTGGCCTTCGGCGACAAACTCTTCTTCGAAATTTTCCTTGAACGGCTCTTCCAGCCACTCTGGTATTTCTGCCTGCACCCAGCCGGGCGCAGCGTCGAGCGTACTCGCGGCAAATGCTTTGCATTCCTCATTGCTCAACGCTTCCGGCGCGTGGGCGTCACCGGCAAACATTTGGGCCAGGCTTTCAACCGTCTCGCCCCAGTCAAAAACAACAACGCCCAGGCCAAGCGCGCGGGGCGTCTCCGCACCCATGCGCCAGGCAATCGATGCGCGATGGCGCAACGCGTCGTAAACGAGGTTGCCGATGGCGGCCCGGTCTCCGGACCCGGCGAACCGGTGCGACCTCCCCCAGTCGGCAAGTGATTGCGAGGCGGGTCTGTGCCGCTCCACAATTTCTGTCAGAATTTCGATCGCAGCCTGAAGCCGGCCAGCAGGTCTCACGATTGCCCGGGATAGTTCGGCGATTCACGCGTGATGGTCACATCGTGGGTATGGCTCTCTCGCAGTGAGGCGGCTGAAATTCGCACGAACTGCGCTTTCTCCTGCAGTTCGGCGATGGTCTTTGCGCCGACATACCCCATCGAAGACCGCAAACCGCCGACGAGCTGGTGCAACACCCTGTCCATGGGTCCTTTGTAAGGAACCTGGCCTTCAATGCCTTCAGGTACCAGCTTCAGTTCATCGCGGATGTCCTGCTGAAAATAGCGGTCCGCCGAGCCGCGCGCCATGGCGCCGACCGAACCCATTCCGCGATAGGCCTTATAGGAACGGCCCTGATACAGGAAGACCTCGCCCGGGCTTTCATCAGTCCCGGCAAATAGAGAACCGACCATCGCACAGTCGGCGCCGGCAGCCAGCGCCTTTGAGATGTCGCCTGAAAACTTGATGCCGCCGTCTGCAATCACGGGGATGCCCGATTTTTGCGCCTCTTCTGCCGAGTCCATTACGGCCGTCAATTGCGGTACACCGACGCCCGCTACAATACGGGTTGTGCAGATGGAGCCGGGACCAATACCAACCTTTATGGCGTCCGCACCCGCGTCGATGAGCGCCTTGGTTCCGTCACGCGTTGCCACATTGCCGGCCATCACCTGAACGGAATTGGACAAGCGCTTGAT
>DEIT01000245.1:5047-7675 GCA_002352635.1 Hyphomicrobiaceae bacterium UBA2767
CCCGACGCAGCGATAGTCGTCATCGACGACAAGAAGCTTTTCGATGCGGTGGTGATGGAGAAGCCGTTTGGCTTCTTCCATATTGACGCTCTCAGTCACGGTGATGAGGTTTTCACGTGTCATTAGTTCCGATACGGGTTGTGCCGTGTTGGAAGCAAAACGAACATCACGGTTGGTCAGAATTCCGACAAGTTTGCCGTCCCGCCCACCATTCTTGGGCGTTTCGACAACCGGAATGCCGGATATCTGGTGCGTGGCCATAATCTCCAGCGCGTCCGCGAGACTTGCCGATGGCTCAATGGTCACGGGGTTGACCACCATACCCGACTCGAACTTCTTCACCTGCACCACCTGGGCGGCTTGTTCGTCCGGCGTCAGATTGCGATGAATGACACCGATACCACCTGCCTGCGCCATGGCGATTGCGAGGCGCGCCTCGGTTACCGTATCCATGGCCGAAGAAATGATCGGAATGTTGAGCGTCAGACTGCGCGTAAGCCTGGCGTTTGTGATGACCTGGTTGGGCAGCACTTCCGACGGTCCAGGACGCAGCAACACATCATCGAATGTGAGCGCCGTCTCGGTACCTAATTCTTTGCGGTTGTCGGGCATACGCCAACCTCCTGAAGTGGACGGTACGCTTTATGCAGGAATCGCCAGCACGTCCTATCCGGTTGGCGCCCCTCTTTACCACCCAATCCGTGTCATGGGAAGCGGCAGAATGACGTCACGCGGTAGCTTTCAACAGCGAAAAGCCGGGCACGACGGAAAAAGCTATGACGCTCCGATTTCGGCATATGTCTGATCGAGCGCCTTGCCGAGCCGCGCGCCGAGTTCGCCCAGTTCCTCTTCGCTCATCACATATGCAGGCGCAAACGCGATCCGTGAACCGATACTCTTGATGATCAGGCCGTTTTTGCGTGCGGCCTCCTCGACCATTGCGGGAACCCTCTGATCCGCAGAATATGGTGTGCGGTTCTGCTTGTCTGCGACGAGTTCCATTCCCGCCATGAGGCCTGTTACATCGATTTCTCCAACCATCGGATGATCAGCGAATTCCATAAGCGTCTCATTAAGGACACCTCCAAGGCGTCGCGCTACGCTTGCGATATCCATCTCTTCGTAGATCTTCTGGACTTCCAGTGCGACGGCCGCGCTGGCGGGGTGACCAGCATAGGTATGGCCGTGTGCGTAATTGCCAAGTCGTTCGCTGTGCGAAACCAGCACCTCATAAACCCGCTCGCTGATCATCACCGCTGAGATCGGCAAAGCCGCAGCCGACAGCGCCTTGGCGGCAGTCATCATGTCGGGCTTCAGGGCGAACGTATCGCTGCCCCACATGTTTCCCGTTCGCCCGAATCCGGTAATGACTTCGTCGACCACGAACAGCACCTCATGCTTTTTCAAAACCGACTGGATTTTTTCGAAATAGGTCTTAGGCGGGGAAATGGCACCAGCCGACCCAAGCACGGGCTCCGCAAAGAAAGCCGCAACGGTCTCGGGTCCCTCCTGCTCGATCAAGGCGTCCAGATTTTCCGCCAATCGCGTGGCGTATTCCTCTTCGCTTTCGTTTTTCTGACCCTCACGGAAAAAGTATGCGCAGTCCGTATGGAGAAACCCGTCAAGAGGCAGATTGAAGCCCTCATGCATATCCAGCTTTCCGGTCAGACTGACCGTGGCAACGGATGAGCCATGGTATGCGCCTTTGCGTGAGATGATCTTGCGCTTTTCCGGTTTGCCGATGGCGTTGTGGTAATACCAGACAAGCTTGATTGCGACATCGTTGGCCTCGGAGCCGGAATTCTGGAAATGAACCTTCGACATTGACGGTGGCGCGATCTCCAGCAGTTTTTCGGCCAGTTCGATGGCCGGCTCGTGCGAATTGTGCCGATAGAGGTGCCCAAAGGACAGCTTGCGCATTTGCTCATAGGCAACCTGCGCGAGGCGTTCAGACGCGTAGCCAAGTGACGCACACCACAAGCCGCTCATCGCATCGAGCAGCCGCTCACCGTTTCCATCGGTAATCCAGACACCACCGCCATGATCGACAAGATTGGGGCCGACTTCGCGGTGAAGTTTCAGATTTGTTTGCGGGTGCATGAGATATTCGATGTCCCGCGCAGCAAGCGAATTCGGTTTTGCGTTCACCTGGCCCTCCCTTTAGTCGCCGCCACGAAATCCCGTCGCCAGCACATAGAGTTCTGCTGAATCTGCTCGGCTGGCGTCAGGTTTGACGTGCCGCACAGTACTGAAATTGCGCTTGAGGTGGTCCAGCAATTCCCGCTCTGTGCCCCCTTGAAGAACCTTCGCCAGAAATGAACCGCCTGGAGCAAGGACTTCATTCGCGAAGTCCAGTGCCGCCTCGCACAATGCCATTATGCGCAGATGATCGGTTTTCTTGTGGCCTGTGGCGGGGGCAGCCATATCGGACAAGACCGCGTCTGCTTTTCGTGTGCCAAGCACCGCGCGGATTTGCGTCAGCGCATCGCCCTCCATGAAGTCCGCCTGAAGAACGGTAACACCGGCATCGGTCTCCATCTCCTGCAGGTCCAGAGCAATCACCACGCCTTCCCCACGATCTGAACCGACTTTTGCCGCCGCAATCTGACTCCAACCTCCCGGTGCTGC
>DEIT01000245.1:7855-11669 GCA_002352635.1 Hyphomicrobiaceae bacterium UBA2767
TCCGCGTGCGGTCGGAATTGCCTTTTTGCGGACCACTCATCTCGCTTGAACTCCGCTCAGTCCCCGTCGCTTGACGGACCGGAGCCCCGGCGGCGATTGCGGCGATTTGAACCGCGATACCCATCCTCCGCCATCATTGTCGCCAGCATTCCCTCGCGCAGCCCGCGATCTGCCACGCGCAGTCGCTCGCACGGCCAAAGCCTCATCAGCGCTTCAAGGATTGCGCAACCAGCCAACACCAGATCAGCCCGGTCCGCACCAACACAGGGCTGCATCACCCGGTCCTCATACGACATGGCGATCAGTGATGAGGAAACGTCGCGAACTTCATCATCACTCAACCAACACCCGTCCACTCTCTTTCGATCGTAAGCCGGCAGGTCGAGCTTGATTCCAGCTATGGTTGTGACCGTACCGGAGGTGCCAAGCAAATGGGCATTGCCATTCGACATCTTTTCGCGCAAAGCGTGCGTCTGTTCGAACGGCGCGAGTTGCGTGACAACGTCCTCAACCATCGCTTCAAAAATTGCCGGCGTGACATCCCGTCCACCGAATTTCTCAGCCAGAGTGACGACACCGACCGGAAGCGACGTCCATGCTTCGATGCAGTTCTGCGCGTCGAGCCGGTCATAAACAGAAGAGCGCCAATTGTGCGAGCGCTCGGTAAGGTTGAGCCAGATCAGTTCTGATGAACCGCCGCCAATGTCGAAAATCAACGCCCCGTCGCAGGTCGGGTCGAGTAACGAGGCGCAACCGGAGACCGCGAGGCGCGCCTCGGTTTCTCGATTGATGATCTCAAGCTCAAGGCCGGTTTGATCCAAAACCCGCGAAATGAATTCATCGCTGTTCCCAGCGATCCGGCAGGCCTCGGTTGAAATGAGCCGTGACCGCCTCACCCCCCTGCGGCGCATCTTGTCGCGGCATATCTTCAGGGCATGGATCGTCCGGTCCATCGCCTTCTCCGACAAGCGGCCCGAACCGGTGACCCCTTCGCCAAGCCGGATAATTCTGGAGAATGCATCAATAACGACGAAGCCACGACGGGAGGGCCGTGCGACCAGCAGACGGCAGTTATTTGTCCCAAGATCAAGTGCGCCATATGCAGGAAGTTTGCTCCGGCGACGCTGTCGCCGTGCCATTGCGTTGTTTCTTCCGGCTGCCTTTCCGTCCGTGGCCGAAGAGTCCGCGGCCGAATCGGAAGAAACCACTTTGGGCCGACTTCCAGCTGATTGCCGGTCTTCGGCACCATCGCGCAAACCCTCCGGTCCACGCGGTTCCCTGGCAGCCGTGCGCGCTTCTTCGCTCGGCCCAGTCACCTTTTGCCCCTCAGCGCACAGACGGATATCGGACAGCGAATGCTGCGGATCGCCGCCAGCGCATTGCTGGAAGTTAAGTTGAAATCACTGTATCAGCGGAATTCAGGGCAAGGAAGAGTGAAGTCAGGAGGCGTCGCAGCAGTCGCCACGCACTACCTTCCGATTGAGGAATATTCAAAACCGGCTTCAAGCGCCTGTTGGTCTGTATATATGTTGCGCAGATCGACGAGAACGTCGCCAGCCATATTTTGCTTCAGGACCTTCAGGTCTAAACCACGGAATTCGTTCCACTCTGTCAGGACAATGACAGCGTCGGCTTCTTTTGCTGCATCCATTGCACTTTCGCACCAGTCCACACCATTGAGTTGCTCGCTCGCATTTTCCTGACCCTTCGGATCATAGGCGCGAACGGTAGCACCACGCTCCAGCAGCATCGGCACCAACACCAGGCTTGGTGCTTCCCGTATATCATCAGTGTTGGGCTTGAAGGTCACCCCGAGCACAGCAATGGTTTTGCCGCGCAGATCACCGCTCAGCGCCTTTTCTATCCGCGATGTCATCGCGATCTTGCGTTCGGTATTTATCTTCTCCACCTGCTCGATGAGCGAAAGCGGTGATTTTGCCTCGCGGCCGGTGCGGATTAGCGCAGCTATATCCTTTGGGAAACACGACCCCCCATAACCGGGACCAGGGTGAAGGAATTTATCGCCGATCCGCTTGTCGGAACCAATAGCGCTTGCAACCTCGTGCACATTGGCACCGATTTGCTCGCAAAGATCGGCCATTTCGTTGATGTAGCTGATCTTCATCGCCAGGAATGCATTGGCGGCGTATTTCGCAAGTTCCGCAGACTCCCGGCTGGTGAACATCAGCGGTGCATTGCGCAGGGTAAGTGGTTTATAGACACGCTCCATCACCTCCCGCGCGCGCGCATCATCGCATCCAACCAATACACGGTCGGGATGAGTAAAGTCCTGAATTGCCGACCCTTCCCGCAGGAATTCCGGGTTGGAACAAACGGCAATATCAACATCATCTCTCAATGCCGATATGCGCCGCTCAATTTCACGGCTTGTCCCCACAGGCACCGTGGATTTTGTGACTATGATGGTAAAACCCTGCAAGTGCGGAGTGAGATCTTCAACCGCCTTGTAGACATAACTCAAATCGGCATAACCATCGCCGCGGCGCATCGGCGTGCCCACAGCCAGGAAAATCACATCTGATTCGGCAACCGCTCGATCGATTTCGGTGGTGAATTGAAGGCGGCCATCTTCAAGATTTCTTTCAACCAGATCGTCCAGCCCAGGTTCATAGATGGGGATGATGCCATTCTTGAGCTGTTCTACGCGCTCTTGATCCTGGTCCACGCAGTCGACCGACCAGCCGAATTCTGCGAAACAGGCTGCTGAGACAAGCCCGACATACCCTGCGCCGATCATCCCGATTTTCACGCTTACTCTCTCCTTTCGGTCAGTCAGTCATCACCTGACCACAAGCCTGCGATCGCTACGCCTTAGCTTTGACTTTCGCCCATGTATCACGCAGAGCAACGACACGATTGAAGACGCACTTTTGATCGCTGGAGTCCGGATCCAGGCAGAAGTAGCCCAATCGCTCAAATTGCACAGGAACGCCAAGTGCCGCATCCCGCAACGACGGTTCCAGCCGACAATTGGTCAGGACTTTCAGCGACTCCGGATTGAGCGCCCGTTCAAGCCCTTCCTTGATATCCGGCTCCTCATCGAGAAAAAGCGGTTCATACTGCCGGATTTCAGCAGCAACAGCATGCTCGGCGGAGACCCAGTGGATCGTGGCTTTGACCTTGCGCCCGTCCGGTGCATTGCCGCCCCGCGTTTCTGGATCGTAGGTGCATCTCAGTTCGATGACTTCGCCGGCGTCGTTCTTGATCACTTCATTGCACGTGACGAAATAGGCGTAGCGCAACCTGACCTCACGTCCTAGCGCAAGACGGAAGAACTTTTTCGGTGGATCCTCCATGAAGTCACTGCGCTCGATATACAGCTCCCGGGAAAATGGAACATTGCGCTTGCCCGCCGTTTCATCTTCCGGATTGTTGATCGCCTCAAGCTCTTCGGACTGTCCCTCCGGATAGTTTTCAATGATTACCTTCAGCGGATCGAGCACCGCCATGCGGCGCTCCGCTTGTTTGTTCAGCAATTCGCGTACGCAGAAGTCCAGAAGCGCCATCTCGATAACGTTCTCCTGCTTGGTCACACCAATGCGCGCGCAGAAGTCACGGATTGCGGCGGCAGGAATACCGCGGCGCCTTAGGCCGGAAATCGTCGGCATACGCGGATCATCCCACCCCTTCACACGCCCCTCCTCCACCAGTTGGATGAGCGCACGCTTCGACAGCACGGTATGGCCCAAATTCAGACGTGAGAACTCATACTGTTTTGGTTTCGCGGGTACGGGGATGTTTTCGAGCAGCCATTCATAGAGCGGCCGGTGATCGGCAAATTCAAGCGTGCATA
>DEIT01000050.1 GCA_002352635.1 Hyphomicrobiaceae bacterium UBA2767
GCCAAGCTTGCCAATGAGAACTTCACCTCACGTGCGCCCGAACATGTGGTTGAAGAACAGCGTCAGCGCAAAACTGATGCAGAAGCCGTCGTGACCAAGCTGAACGATGCGCTCAAACGGCTCGAAGCCGCCGGTTAGGCGCAACCATCAAGCAATGTGCTTTGGCTCTCGCTCCAGCTCATCGATGCGGCGGGCAAACATGATCAGATAAAACAGTAAGAAGAAGTACAGGAAAAGCTCTGTAGCCTCAGACGGTCGCGGTACCAGGACCAGCGTGTGAAAGTTGTCTCTCAGCGTATCCGCGATCTTGAACAAGAGCGCGCAAAGCGCGGTCGGAACGATCGCATCCGGCGGAAAAAACAGCGACCATCTGTTACGCCTCACATCGGCGCGGTATCGCGCGAGTGCCGGAATAATCAGACCGCCAATGAGAATGCCGATTTCAAGTAGTGCACGCGGTTTTTTGTCAAACAGGTGCAGCGTGTTGTGAAGGTTCGTTTCTTGCTGGCGGTTGACCTGGGACCAGTATTCGGGCGTTTGCCAGTGGAAAAAATGCTGACCCCAACTGTGCTCCTCCCCAGCAATGTAAAGGCATGAAAAGGCGGCCAGGCAGAGAAACACAAAGATCAATTTATGCTGGCGCACGAATGGCCGGAACAGCAGCCGAACTGCAATAATCATCCCGAAGATCGGGATAAAAAAATGTGCCAATTCAAGCGCACCGTAGCCTTCGGGCAGAATTCTTTTTAGATAAAACTCGGTTGCGAACGTGCCGAAGGCGGCCAGTGTAATCGCGGCAACCACCGGGATCCCAAGCCACCACCAGGCTTCATTCCAACCCGGGTCCGACGAGAAGGTCCGGAACGGACCATCGCGGTTGACGGAATCAGGAAGGCGTCCCTTTTCAGGGTCGGTGGTACTGGTTGCGTTCAAAGCCATTTGGTTTTCGGGATATGTCCGTTGGAAATTCTCGGCGCTGCCTCGCGCGCTATGTGGCCTATTGGCTGGGTGAGAATTAAGACAATTTGCGTCTGTTTGGAAAGCGAAATTCGCGTGAGTGTCCTCAATGCCAGGCGCACTCAGTGCTTATTTGGTTGATTTCGCGCCTCGCGCGCATCTGATGTTGTTTTTTTACCAGACTGTTGCACAAGCGCAACAAAACGCCTCGATTGCGCCATAAACTCAATCGACTATCCGTCTCGATTTTGAGGGCGGTATGTGTCCGGAAGGCACCCGGGAGCCACTTTTCACGGGTGCGAGATTTGTTCCTTAGCGCAACTGGCGGGTAATCTAAGGAAAAGGATATCGCGCTATACTAGGTGCGTAAGCGGACGCAAGAATTACGCGAGGAGGCCGAGGCCACAGATGGACGTGAAGACGTTCGATAAATCTCGATTGCCAAGCCGGCATGTCACGGAAGGGCCCTCCAGGGCGCCTCACCGTGCCTTCCTCTACGCCATGGGTTTGAGCGGGGATGAGATTCATCAGCCATTGGTGGGTGTCGCGACCTGTTGGAATGAATCCGCGCCATGCAACATATCGCTGATGCGCCAGGCACAGGTCGTCAAGAAGGGCGTCGCACACGCGAACGGCACGCCGCGCGAATTCTGTACCATCACCGTGACTGATGGTATCGCCATGGGTCACCAGGGCATGAAATCGTCGCTCGCTTCTCGCGAGGTCATCGCCGACTCCGTTGAACTTTCCATGCGTGGACATTGTTATGACGCGCTCGTTGGTGTGGCTGGGTGCGACAAGTCTCTGCCAGGCATGATGATGGCCATGGTCCGTCTAAACGTGCCATCGATCTTCATTTATGGGGGCTCCATCCTGCCGGGCACTTTCAAGGGCCAGCCGGTAACGGTTCAGGACGTCTATGAAGCGGTCGGCATGCACTCCGTCGGCACCATGTCGGATGAGGATCTGCTGGAGCTTGAGCAGGTTGCCTGTCCTTCCGCCGGCGCCTGCGGGGCGCAGTTTACCGCTAACACCATGGCAACCGTTTCGGAAGCCATTGGCCTGGCATTGCCTTATTCGGCCGGGGCGCCGGCGCCATATGAGATGCGCGATCAATTCTGTATGGCGGCGGGCGAAAAAATCATGGAATTGCTCGCTCGAGAAGTCCGGCCCCGCGATATCGTAACGCGCAAGGCGCTGGAGAATGCAGCGACCGCGGTTGCGGCAACCGGCGGGTCGACGAACGCTGCATTGCATCTGCCAGCGATTGCCAACGAGTGCGGTATCGATTTTGACCTGTTTGATGTGGCCGAGATTTTCAAAAAGACGCCGTATATCGCCGATCTCAAACCGGGCGGTAAATATGTGGCTAAGGACATGTTCGAGGCGGGTGGAATTCCGAATTTGATGAAGACCCTCCTGGACCATGGTTTCATGCATGGCGACTGCATGACCGTGACCGGCCGGACCATCGCCGAGAATATGGAAAAGGTGAGCTGGAACGACAAGCAGGACGTGGTGTACCCGGCTGATAACCCGATTACACCGACCGGCGGTGTTGTAGGCCTGAAAGGCAACCTTGCGCCTGATGGTGCCATTGTAAAAGTGGCCGGTCTTGAGACACAGAAATTCTCTGGCCCCGCGCGCTGCTTCGATCATGAGGAAGCCTGTTTTGAGGCGGTGACCAATCGCGATTACAAGGAAGGCGAAGTCCTTGTCATCCGGTATGAAGGCCCGAAGGGCGGACCCGGCATGCGCGAGATGCTCGCTACTACGGCTGCTCTCTACGGTCAGGGCATGGGCGACAAGGTTGCTCTCATTACAGATGGGCGCTTTTCGGGCGCCACAAGAGGGTTCTGCATCGGTCATGTTGGCCCGGAGGCCGCGGTCGGAGGACCCATCGGCCTCTTGAAAGACGGCGACGTGATCACCATAGATGCAGTAGAGGGTACGCTCGACGTCGAGCTTAGCGATGCCGGACTTGAAGAACGTCGCAAAGCTTGGGAGGCGCCGGACAATCCCTACAAGAGTGGTGCGTTGTGGAAGTATGCAGACCAGGTCGGGGCAGCTCGAACTGGCGCTGTGACGCATCCTGGAGGCAAAGTCGAAGTCGAGTGTTATGCCAATGTCTAGATGGCTTACAGTTTGTTTGACGCCGCTTGCGGCAGCGTCGTTGGTGGGTGCGTTGAGTCTGACGGACGGCAAGACGCGTCTTTCGGCTGCAGAAATCGGAAATTCCGGGGTTGTCACAAAACCCATCAAGGCAAATACAACCAAAGCGCGGCGTGACCTTGAAGCTGCGGCGAAGCGCGGCAAGCTTGACGCTCAGATTAAGCTTGCACGCATGCACGCACTTGGCGTCGGCGTTGAGCACAATGATGCAAAGGCCTTCGAGCTCTATCTCAAGATCATTACCAATCATGTGA
The DNA here is from genome assembly GCA_002352635.1 of Hyphomicrobiaceae bacterium UBA2767. Lineage (GTDB taxonomy): Bacteria > Pseudomonadota > Alphaproteobacteria > Rhizobiales > Methyloligellaceae > UBA2767. The sequence goes on from DEIT01000050.1 coordinate 3,384, forward strand.
ATGTACGCCCACAGGACGCGCAGGCGAGAGATTTGGCTCAGGCGTTCGTTGCACTGGGGAACTACTACCGAACCGGTATTCCGGGGAGCAACATCAAGGCCGATCCGCATCAAGCGGTGAGTGTCCTGCGGTATGCTGCGAGCTACTTCGGAAACGTGGAAGCACAGAGCAATCTGGCCCAGATGTATCTGGATGGCGAGGGCATTGAGCGTAATGCCCGACTGGCTCTCAATTGGCTGGTGAATGCCGCGAATAAGAGGCATGCGAAGTCCCAGGCAATACTCGGCGATTTGCTTTGGCGCGGTGCGGATGGCGTCCCCCGCCAGCCGAAAAAGGGATTGGCGCTGCTGGCGCTCGCCCAACAAAACGCCAATGGCAAGAAAGAAGCCCGCTGGATCGAAGACCTGTATGCGGGCGCAGTTGCCGGATCGAAGTTAAGTGAACGGCTAGGTGGCGAAAAACTCGCAGCTAGCTGGCAGGACCGCATGGGCAGGCCAGAGTCGTCCACCAAAACCGCAGACGCCAAGCCTGTGAAGCCCGCCGTGGAGGCAAAAAAGAAAGCGCCTGCGGAAAAAGTGGACCAAACGGAAAAGACCACCGCCGCGGCCGATTTGACCCAAACGGGAATAGAAGCAGTACCTGCACCGCGCCAGTAAAGTGGACCAATCGGCTTAGTCGGTTCTCAGCTCAATCCACACAGGAACATGATCGGATGGTTTTTCCCAACCACGGGTGAAGCGGTCTATTTCGCACGCCTGGAGCCGGTCTGCAGCCTGAGGTGAAAGCAGCAAGTGGTCGATGCGGATGCCGTGGTCTTTTTGCCACGAACCGCGCTGATAGTCCCAGAATGTATATTGGTGGCTTTCATGGTGACAGGCGCGGTAGGAGTCGGTGTGCCCGAGATTGAGCAGAGCGCGAAAAAGACTGTGC
>DEIT01000236.1:0-1498 GCA_002352635.1 Hyphomicrobiaceae bacterium UBA2767
GCCCGGCTCCAATCCTCTGATTGTACCTGTGATGTGAACGCCATCGCCTGTCTGGCGCAGATTAAGCGTTCCCATTTCCTGACCGTCTGTGGATTTGATGATGGCGCTGGCCGCATGAGCCGCCAACGGCAACGCCATAGAGATGACCGCTGCAAAAACTACTCTTCTCATACTACCCTCCCTGGTGGCCAACGCTGCGCGCTGGCCGTGTCACTTTTTTTGTGACTATGTGCATCAACTATACGACAAACGGATTTCAGAGCTTGAGTTTTTTGTCTCATGAACCTGGAAGGTCAGCGCGGAACTATGGCCCAATAGTCGAAGTCGAGCATAACGCCGTCCTCATAGTCGCCCCCATCTGACTTGTAGGGAAATCCATCTGCTGTGCGGTTTTTCAAAGCGACCGTGCGAATCCGCAAGGCACCGATATCTTCGCGCGCAGGGAACTCAATTCGCTCCAGAACTTCAGACCAAGCATAGACAGTATCGCCGGCGAAGCATGGCGCGACATGGCTTCCGCCGTTGACGGCTGAAATATGAAACGCGTTGGCGAGCCCGTTGAATGATAGCGCGCGAGCGAGCGAGATGACGTGACCGCCGTAGATGAGCCGCTTGCCAAATCGGCTGTCGGCCTGAGCATGAGCATTAAAATGGACCTTGGCCGTGTTCTGATAGAGGCGCGTGGCAATCTGGTGCTCGGCCTCTTCGATGGTCATCCCGTCCACGTGGTCGATTTTTTCACCCGACTCAAAATCGCCCCACCGGTGCGGTGCACCGGCGAGCTCTAGATTGTATGCGGCGCTGTCAATCGGCGGCAGGTCCTGGGCAAGTTGGTCCGGGGACACGTGATCCGGCAAATCGGGGACATGAGGCTCCGGTGCGGGCACGGCTTCATCGCGTTTCGCTACCATGACCCAACGAACAAATTCGAGAACAGTTTCACCAGTCTGATTGGCGCCCGAGGAGCGTACATAAACAACACCCGCCTTTCCGTTGGAGAGTTGTCTGAGGCCGATCACCTCTGATGTGGCACTCAGTGTATCGCCAGGGAACACAGAGGTAAGAAACCGGCAATCTGCGTATCCGAGATTGGCGACTGCGTTAAGAGAGATGTCCGGTACGGTTTTTCCAAACACCATGTGAAAGACGAGCATGTCGTCAACAGGCGCTGCGGGGTAGCCGATATCCATTGCGAATGTGTCGGCGGACTGAACCGCGAAACGGGAGCCGGTGAGCGCGATGTAGAGCGCGACATCTCCCTCGGTGATCGTGCGTGGCGTCGCGTGAATGATCTTCTGGCCTAGTGAGAAGTCCTCGAAGAAATTACCCGAATTCGTTTTTGTCATAGCGCTGCCTAGAGTCCTGGTCCGCGGCCACTGGGAGCGATATCCTGACCGAACCCAATGATATGGCCATCTGGATCGCGTATGTCGATTTCCCGGCAGCCATAGTCCGTGTTTTCGGGACCGCGGAGGATTTCGACGCCGCGGCCCTTCAG
>DEIT01000236.1:1653-3244 GCA_002352635.1 Hyphomicrobiaceae bacterium UBA2767
ACCTGCAACACGGGCGCCGATCTCACCAGTTTGACCATTTCCTACCCCACTATTGTCACCGGAAGGTCCCTTTGGATCTCCATCATATCAGTCTGCGTCACCTGCGACGGCGTTGGTAATAGCGACTATGCGCTGTGCGATGTCACGATGCAGCAACTCGACCATTTGCCCGTCGATGTTGATCACACCCTTGTTCGCGTTTTCCGGTTCATCAAACGCTGCGATGACTGTTTGCGCCCACGCAACTTCATCCTCGCCTGGGGAAAACACTTCATTGCATGGGTTGATCTGATTGGGGTGAATAAGCGTCTTTCCGTCCATGCCAAGATCGCGGCCTTGCGCGCATTCACGCTTGAATCCTTCTTCGTCGCGAAAATTGTTATAGACGCCGTCGAGAATATCGAGGTTGTAGGCCCGCGCTGCGACGACACAGCTGGATAGACACATCAGCATCGGCAGGCGATCCGGGGTCTGTGCCGCGCGCGTTTCCTTGGCGATGTCATTGGTACCCAGAAGCAATACGGTAACCGGATTGCGCTCAGAGGATGCCGCTTGCGCAATCTTGCCCACATTGAGAATAGCGAGCGGGGTTTCAATCATCGCCCAGATCGACATTTCGGCGGGCGCGCCGCCTTCGCCAAGGACACCACGTATTGCCGCCACTTGTTCCGATGACTCGACCTTTGGCACGCAAAGAGCGTCGGCTCCCGATGACGCGGCGGCAAGAATGTCATCCCGGCCCCATTCCGTGTCGAGGCCGTTTACACGAATGAGCACCTCGCGATCGCCGAAACCACCGGTCTTGGCCGCGGCGCAGGCTTGCGCCCGGGCGTCGGATTTCCCATCAGGTGCAACGGAGTCCTCAAGATCGATGATCACGGCATCAACTGCGAGGCCTTTGGCCTTCTCCAGTGCGCGAGCGTTTGAAGCGGGCATATATAGCGCACTGCGGCGCGGGCGAACTAAATCTACCATTTCTCTCTCTTGCTTAATTTCCGTATGAATGCGAAACGGGACATTGCCTTGGGTGATGCGCGGACAATAGCGAAGACCCGCCCGCTCGGCCATGCCCCGATTACGGCAGAAACAATCAATCCAGGAACGTTTCGTCCATGAGCACGGTGCTGTGCATTTCCTCGCAAGTGGTTCGCGGCTATGTCGGCGGAAGTGCCGCGCGCGTTGCGCTTGAACGCATGGGACATGACTGCTGGCTGCTGCCAACAGTTATCCTTTCCAATCACCCGGGCCATACTCGCTTTGCCGGAGAACAGGTTCCGGTCGGTCGGCTGCGAGCCATGCTGGAGGCGCTCGATGCCAATGGCTGGGTTGAAGAAATTGACGCGGTACTAATTGGCTATATGCCGAGCCCGGAGCATGTTGTCTTTGCGGCGCAAGCACTCGAAACTGTGAAAAAAAGAAATCCGAGTGCGTTGTGTCTGTGCGATCCGATTCTGGGAGACGATCCGGCTGGTCTCTATCTAGACCCCGATACCGCGGCGGCAGTGCGTGAGGAATTGTTGCCGCTGGCGGATATTCTGACACCAAACCGCTTCGAGCTCGAATGGCTAACTGGCGTCAGCGCCAAGCGCGC
>DEIT01000236.1:3306-9420 GCA_002352635.1 Hyphomicrobiaceae bacterium UBA2767
GTAAATTTGCTAATTGAGGATGGCACGCAGGCAGCCACGACGGTGCCGAAACGCAAGGATGCGCCGCACGGCCCTGGTGATCTCATGGCGGCGATTTTGCTGGGTAATCTGCTCAGCGGAGCAAGCGCAGAAGAGGCGCTTGCCAAGGCGACCGGGAGTGTTGAAGTGGCACTTGAGACAAGCGAAAGTGCGGATGAACTCAGGCTGGTTTCAATGCCGGATTGGGTCGACGCTGAACCCTGGCCTGTCGAAAAGCCGCCATTGAAATAGACCAGGCAGGCCGCACCGTAACCGGAGTTGTCGTTAACGCTGCCACGAATACACCGCTTCTCCCCGGTACACAGTCAATTGACCGCCACACTTCATAGGGCATTATAGACTGCAGAATTGGAACGGGCCGTGGCTGCCGCATGGTTTTTGCGTTCCTTTCCGTAGAACCTGGCAAAGTTCACGCGTTCCAGGAAGGGTATCAAGGTATGTCACAGGCGTTGCGCGGCGGTTTGAGCCGTCTTGAGATCACCACGAAAATCACCCTTGCCGTGCTGGCGCTGGCGAGCGGTGTCTATACCTATCTTGGTGTGCGTGGTTTGCTGTCGGGATCCTCGAGCCTGGTATTCTTCGGCGCAATTATCTATTCGGCGGCGGTTTCGGTGGGCATTTACGCATTCTGGTCCTACATGATCCGGTTCCTGCCACATGTGCGCTACGGTGATGCGCGGCGCATGCTGTATGGCGCGATGGTTCTTGGCAGCGCCATGATTATTGCCATGTCGTCCTGGCTCAACGCAGCCGCTCTCGCCGGCTCCGCCGCCCTGGCGCAGCACATGGCAATCGCCACCGAGCGCTATCAGCAAACTCTGGATCAGGCACACAACACCGCACTTGCCGCACAAGGGTTGCTGCCGGACATTCAACTGGCGTCGCAACGGTTCGCCCGCCTTGCCGGGCAGGAGCGGGAAACCGGAGCCCTGACCGGAACTTCAGGCAGCGGAACGGTTGTGCAACTGCTGACGCAAATGTCCGGTCAGCTGAACGGTCTGGCGGAAGAAGTTCGGCAGTCGCGCACACAGGTGCGTTCGCTGTTTGAACAGGGCGGGCAACATCTTGCCAAGATGCGGCAGATCGTATCTTCGACCGGTCCAATTGAACCGCGCCGCAATGCGTTTGCGGAGGAGGCTGTTGCACTGACAGGCGCCATCGCAGGTCTCAACCAGACATCTATTGCTCCGGCTGTGAAGCGGGCAGCGGAGGATCTCAGCCGGTCATTTATAGCACCGGTGGCAGGTGGCAGCACCGCGTCGCTCGCTGCGCGACAGAATGAAGTGGTGGGTAATGTAGAACGCGCCATCAAGGAACAGAGCAAGGCGTTGTCGCAGGCAGCTGATGACATTTTGAAACGTCCCCAGGCCACACCCATTCGGTTCACGCCTCTGTCGACACCGGAAGCTGTCCTGCTTTATGCCGGTGACTTTCTACCAAGCTGGGCCGGGGCGATATCCATCGATCTGCTGCCGGCGGTGCTCATAATGATTCTTTGTATCGTGCAATCGGTGATCCGCCGTGAAGAAGGTGATGATCATGAAGACCATTCGGTCACCGCTGCCGACATGCGGCGTGCGATGCGCGTTTATCAACGCCTTGGCGACGATACCGAGCAAAATGGCGGAAACGCAAAGGATGCCGAAGAGTCTCACGGTCCACCTCGTGTTGAGACCCTTCCCTCAGCGCGCAACCGGTCGTAGACGCGATGTTCGCCAATCAGGACACGCCCGGCCGTCTTGCAACCCTGATAGACGCGATTCCTGAGGGTGCCGTCCTGCGCGGCGTATTCGCGGGGTTGTTGACTTCCACCGTCATTCTGATCGCGCTCGATTTTCGCGCTCTCCTGAAGCGTGATGATGGTCTTTCACTCCATGAAACGAAGACCGACCCCGTGGAGATGGCGCGGCCAAAAGAGGGTGATCATGTGCGCCCCTACCTGCCGCGCACCATGCCGGTGGCACCGGATGGGGGGCGGCGGCTGGCTCTTCCCGGGTACTCCAAGCCACCGGAATCAAAGGTCATGAAAGAGGCGATGGTATTCAAGTTCGGTGAAAAGGGCCGCGCGTCCGCGGTCGGTCTCATCAAACCCGGAACTGCAAAGGCCTTTGAGCGTTTCCTGGCAAAGAACAAAGGAAAGATAAAACGCATTACGTTGCATTCTCCCGGAGGATCCGTGCCAGATGCGCTCGAGATGGCGCGCGAAATCCGTAAACGGAAATTGACAACACATGTTCCCAACGACGGATATTGCGCATCGTCCTGTCCGCTGGTTTTTGCCGGTGGTACCAAGCGCCTTGCCGGCGCGAAGGCGTGGATTGGCGTACACCGGGTCTACACGCTCAAGAGCGCCATTGGTACGCTCCAGGAAGGCATGGCTGCGGCTCAGCAGATTTCGGCGCGCTGCCAGAATTTCCTGATCGAGATGGAGGTTTCCCCGCGCGTCTGGATTCACGCCATGACAACGCCGAAGGAACGGCTCTACGTCTTTACGCCCAAAGAACTGACGGAGTTCAAACTGGCGACGAAAGTGTCAAAAGTCTGAAGTACGACTATGTCTATTGCGCGAATGTTACGCCATGGGTCTGACTTGTGAGGCGTGGATCGGCAGATTTTATCAGCACTGGGTTTCCACTGAGGAGTTCATCACAGCGCGCGAGCGTGTCCTCTTCAAGCCGCACCATGGCGTCATGGGTAAAGAACGTCAGGTGAGGCGAGAGAATCACGTTGTCCATACCAAACAGATCGCTCAACGGATGACCCGCTTTCGCCAACGGCTCCTGCGAGAAAACGTCAAGCGCGGCGCCGGCGATTTCATTCTTCTGCAGTGCCGCAACCAACGCAACCTCGTCAACAATCGCGCCGCGCGCCGTGTTGATGAGGTATGCGGAGCGCTTCATGGCAGAGAGCTCCCGTGGACCTATCAGGCCGTGTGTTTCCGGGTTCAGGACTGCATGGACGGAAACGAAGTCGCATTCCGCGAGCATGGCTCGCAAGTCCTCCCGCTTTTCCGCACCTGCAGCCTGTACCTCCTCAGCGCTGGTGCTTGGGCTGACCGCAAGCACGCGCATGTTGAAACCCAGTGCTCCCATGCGCGCCATGCTGCATCCGATGCGTCCCATTCCAACCAGGCCGAGCGTCTTGCCTGATAGATCAGATGCCAGCCATTCGTTTGCAGGCCAGACCCAACCGGTTTTGTCCATTGCCTTTTGAAGCGGCCGCAACTTCTTCGCCAGCGCAATCATCAATGCGAAGGCGCCTTCGGCGACGGTCTCCTCGGCATAGGCGGGCACGTTGACAACGGGAATTTTTCGCGCTTTCGCGGCTTCGATATCAATGGCATCGATACCAACGCCATATTTGACGATGCCTTTTAGCCGGGCGGCTCCTGCGATGATGCGGGCGGTGATCGGCGTGTAACACATGAGCACGAGGTCCGCGTCATGGACCTGCAACAACAGTTCGTTTTCGCCCACGCCGTCCGGGAGAAGTACGAGTTGACCGCGTTCCCTGAGGGCGGCATCAAGCTGGGGACATTCGAGTTTCGAATCTGTGCGAATGATTTTTAAAGTTTCTGGCATGTCTGCTTGTCCCGGATCACGTGGCCCCGGCGATTGCGGCATCGATAATGCCGAGCGCCTTTTCCATGTCAGCCTTGGTTGTCACAAGCGAGGGATAGAGTGTCAGAACCGATCCCATGGAAATCTTGAAGCTAAGACCGTTCTCGAGGCACCGGTAAAAAACCTGTTCGGCAAGGTCGCTGGCGGCTTCTTTTGTCACACGGCTCTTTACGAGATCAATTCCCAGAAGGTAGCCGCGTCCGCGCACGTCGCCAATCGCGTTGTGCCGGTCCATCATATCGTGCATGCGTTCAAGCGCCCATGCGCCAACCTCGGCTGCGTTTTCCACGAGCTTCTCATCTTCGATAATTTCGATGGTGGTCAAAGCGGCGCGGCACGTTACCGGGTTTTTCTCATGGGTATAGTGGCCGAGAGCAAAATCGCCACAGACGTCGAGTTCAGGACGGCAGATGGTCGCGGCGATGGGCACGATACCGCCGCCCAGCGCCTTACCCATAACCAGAATATCCGGCACCACTTCGTCATGGTCGCAGGCGAACATCCTGCCGGTCTTGCCGAGGCCGGTCGGAATCTCGTCGAAAATCAGAAGCGCGCCGGCGTCGTCACATGCGGCACGCACCTGCTTCCAGAATCCCTTCGGCGGAATATAGGGAACAGCACGGTTCGGCTCTGCGATGACCGCTGCGATATCCCCCTCCTTTTTGAGCGCGAACCGGATCAGGCTGGCAACAATGTCTCCCACCTCTTCGTCATGCGGATTGTCTCTGCTGTGCTCAATTCCAAACGGATTTCTGTAGGCATCGAATGGCGGTACGTGTTCTGCCCCAGGCAGCAAAGGGCCGATAGGACCCATGCGGAAAAGCTGCTCGCCTCCGACACTTGAGGCACCGAACCCCGCGCCGTGAAATGAATCCCAGAAGGAGAGAGTTTTGAAGCGTCCGGTGGCGACGCGGGCAATTTTTAACGCAGTCTCGATGGCATCGGAGCCACCAGTGGTGAAGAGTACCTTGCTCAGATTGCCTGGCGAAATCTGCCCGAGTTTCTCCGCAAGCGCCACGGCTGCCTCACAGGTAAACCGTCTTGGCGCAAACGGCAGCTCGTCCATTTGCCGCGTTATGGCTTGCTTCAGGCGCGGATGGCCGTAGCCAATGTGGTGAACCGAGTTGCCGTGAAAATCCATATAGCGACGGCCGTCCATGTCCTCCAGCCAGATACCTTCAGCTTTTCTCACCGCGCTCATGCATGGGGTCGACACTGATTGATGGAGGAAACAAGCCGCGTCCCGATCAATAAGCGCGCGCGTGCGTTTGCCAAGACCGGCATCATTCCAGTCGCGGCGTTTCGCCGAGAGATTGCTCTCACCTTCAGAGCAATCCGGCGTTGGGATCCTGTTGTCTGGTTCCTGATGCACCATCTCGATAGTCCTCTGAGCCAACTGTGTTACGTGAGCGAGCAACACCGATATGACGGTTGAATTACGCCGTAGGCAACTTCGCTTTCCATGAATTTGTATGCAATATGAAGCGAATTATGCGTCAAGTAGCTTCTATTGTTGATTGAGGATGTGGCTTGAATTGGTGAGAATGGAGGGAGCGTTGCCATGAACAATGCTGCGGTAGCCGAGAATCTCAAACTGCTTACGAGTTACTACAAGTCGGTTGCCGAGGTTTGCCGGCGCCTTGGTATCAATCGGCAACAGTTCAACAAATATCTGAACGGCAATTCAATGCCGTCACGCCATACGCTGCAGCGTATCTGCGATTTTTTTGGCGTTGAGGACTATGAGCTTTTGCTTCCCCCGGATGAATTTCGTGAATTGGTTGCCCTGAAACCGCGCCGGGAAGCTGGGAATGTCGTCAGCAATCCACCCTATGTGGATCATGTCGAGCAGCTGTTTGGCGCGTCGCGCGGCGATGCGGAGCGATATTGCGGCTACTATTTCGCTTACCGCTATTCTTTCTCCGACAACAATGTGCTTCAGAAGTCGATTGTCCGGATCTGGCGGGAAGGTGAGCAAATCCTGTCCAAGCGGATGGAACGTTTTCAGGACGGTGATGGCGGGGAAGCGGGTCCATATCTATGCAAGTATCTCGGATACCTGTTGCTTCTGCGCGACCGGCTCTATGTCATGGAATATGATACGCTGAGACATCAGGAAGTTTCCCAAACCATTCTTTATCCCGGATACCGCAACCGGGTGACATGGCTGTCCGGATTGAATATGGGCGTTTCTACCCGGGACGATCGGCGCATTGGCAGCGGCCGTGTTCTCTATCAGTATCTCGGAAGGAGCATTGATCTGAGGCGTGCGGTCAACCAACTCGGCAAGTTTCAGACAGACAGCAACGAGATACCCCGCGTGGTCCGCGACACGATTTGTGAAGGTGTTTCCGAGACCGCTTCAGACATGATTTTCGCAGTTCCCTTGTGAGGACAAGGGGGCAATGCAGACAAGACTTCCATACTCCCGGATACCGTCTAGCTCTGCGGCAAC
>DEIT01000032.1:0-257 GCA_002352635.1 Hyphomicrobiaceae bacterium UBA2767
CTGACCAGCAGCTGGACAAGCATGCAGCCAATCCCCAAGAGGATGACAACGGCACCCACGGCAGCGATGATCAGATGTGGCTGCCATTCCGCGACATTGTAGTGTTCCATGCGGCGTGGCATCCCCAGCAGTCCGAGGACGTATAGCGGCATGAATGCAAGGCAGAAACCTATGATCCAGCACCAGAATGCCCGCTTTCCCCACTGTTCGTTGAGGCGGAATCCGAAAGCCTTGGGAAACCAGAACTGAAGCCCAGC
>DEIT01000032.1:430-3471 GCA_002352635.1 Hyphomicrobiaceae bacterium UBA2767
GCATTGACATTCGCACTCGACCCCATCGTGAAAAAGTGATGCAGCCAGACCGTGAAGGACAGAATCCCGATCGCTGCGGTGGCATAGACCAATGACTTGTAACCAAACAGCTTTTTGCCGGAAAATGTTGAGACGACGTGGGAAAAAACGCCAAATGCCGGAAGGACCAGAATGTAAACCTCGGGGTGGCCCCAGATCCAAATCAGATTGGCGAACATCATCATGTTACCGCCATCGCCATTGGTGAAGAAATGCATACCGAAGAGGCGGTCGAGTTCCAATAATCCAACTGCAACCGTGAGCCCCGGAAAGGCGAAGACGATCAAGACGCTGCTGCAAAGGACTGTCCAAGTGAACAGAGGCATGCGCATCAGCGTCATTCCTGGCGCACGCCGCTTGATGATGGTGGCAACGAAATTTATGCCGGTCATCGTCGACCCGATGCCGCTGATTAGAACGGCAAATACCCAATAGTCGACACCCACACCCGGGCTGTAATTGATCCCGGAGTATGGCGGGTAGGCCGTCCATCCGGCAGTGGAAAACTTGCCGATGACAAGTGACACCATGACCAATGCCGCGCCGGCGGCTGTGAGCCACAGGCTCAGGGAATTGACATAGGGAAAGGAAACGTCCCGCGTCCCGATCTGCTGGGGGACGACAATATTCATCAGGCCGGACATGAACGGCATCGCCACGAAGAAGATCATGATGGTGCCGTGTGAACTGAAGATCTGGTCGAAATGATCGGCGGGCAAGTATCCTTCTGAGTCGAAGGCAAAGGCCTGCTGTGCCCGCATCATGATCGCGTCAACGAAGCCGCGGAGCAGCATAATGAGAGCCAGCACGATATACATGATGCCGATCCGCTTGTGATCGACACTCGTGAACCATTCACGCCACAGATAACCCCACAAACCGAACCAGGTGATAACCGCCATAACCGCGAGCGTCCCCAACACGGTTACCGCCGCACCGCCCATGGCCACCCAGCTGTAGAGCGGCAGCGCTTCGATTGTGAGCTTTCCGAGCATTCGATCTTTCCGTACGAACCTATTTTCTCATTGCGCGATGTTTGTCTGATCCACCGGCACGGTATTTGCCGATAATCGTTTCAAACAGACCCGGCATGAAGGAAGAAAAATATTGCGGCTTGGGCAGAACACCCGGCTTGGCAAGACGCGCATACGCGTCCGCGTCCAACTTGTCGGGCGACCGTCTTACCTTCTCGACCCATGCTTCAAACTCATCCGGCTTGGCCGCAACCGCCTTGAAATGCTGATCGGAGAAGCCGTCGCCGCTGTACATGACATTCCGCCCTGAAAACTCACCAGGGTCATAGGACAGCAGGTTGAGTTCGGTCCGCATTCCGGCCATGGCGTAAATCTGTCCGCCAAGCCCGGGGATAAAGAAGGAATTCATCACCGTGTCAGACGTGATTTTCACACTGAGCGGCGCGCCGCTCGGAAACACCAGTTCATTTGCAACCGCGATTTTCTGTTCCGGGTATAGAAAAAGCCACTTCCAGTCCTGCGCGACCGCATGAACCACGAGCGTTTTCTGTGAAGACTGAATTGGTTTGTAAGGATCGAGTGAGTGGGTAAATACCCATGCGTGATATCCGACACCGGCAACAATCAATATTGGAATGGCCCAGGTGATGGCGTCCACCTTTCCGGAATAGTCCCAGTTGGGTGCATAGGGCGCCTTTTCATTGGATGCTCTGAATCGCCATGCAAATCTGATTGTCAGGATGATGACTGGAATAACCACAATCAGCATGATCGCCGAAGTCCGCACGATGAGATCACGCTCGTCACTTGCAATGGGACCGGCTGGATCGAGGATCGCTGAGTCTCTTACCCCGCAGCCGCTGGTGAGCAGAACCAGAGCGAGCATCGGGAAGCTGCGCCAATTTCCCCTGTTTATCGCCACGATTGCTTCACCTGTCCGACCACTCTGAAAGAATCGGTATAAGCCTTTTTGCCAATCAATTAAAGATATTGACCTCTGCGGCAATTGTGTTCGAGCTTTCGACCTTCGGTCTTGCTCGTAACAATGGAACCTTCGGTCTTGCTCGTAACAATGGAACATGATGCAACCGTAACCGACAAGAATGAAAAATGGAATTTCGGTACGCTGCTGGGTCAGAGCATTTTTCTTTCCCTCAGCTATAGGCTGACCAGCCCGAAGCTCGTTTTGCCATTCCTATATACGGCACTTGGCGCACCGGTCGTTTTTGCGGGGCTCCTCCTGCCTATTGTTCAGATTTCAAGGCTGATTTCACAACTTGCGTCCGCCCCGGTTATCAGCGGCGGCGGTCTTCGCAAACTGTACATCGCTCTGGGGACGATCATCCTGGCCGCCGCACTGGCTGTCGCCGGTGTTGCTTCCGATGATCCAAGAGCCGGGTGGTTGGCTGTTCTCTTTATGCTTGTTGCAACGATAGTCGGCGTCGGCCAGGGTCTTTCGTCACTCGCATATTGGGACTTGTTCGGACGAATCGTCCCGACGCATCGCCAGAGTACATTGTTGTTTTCGCAAGCAGCAGTCTCCGCCACTCTTGCCATCTTGATAGCCATCGGAAGCCAGCATTTACTATCGCACGATAATGCTCTGGATGAGCATCTTGAGTTGCTCTGGCTGGGAGTTGCAATCGCGGTGATCTCTGGCGTCGTCGTTGCATTGGTCCGGGAAATACCGCCGGACAAGCCTGCGAAGAAAAACGTTGGGAAGGACGGAAAGCCCGCAAGCTTCGCCTCGGAACTCAAGAAGCTCTATGATCAAGGCGTATCAGCAGCGCAACGCCCGTGGTTTCGGCGATACAATGTCGCACGCGTGCTCTTCCTGTCAGTCCAGCTTGCAATGCCGTTTTATGCTGTGCATGCGGCAGGGCATCACGCCCACAGCCATCATAGCATGAGCACGTTTGTCATCTCATCGAGCGCGGGCATCATAGCCGGTAGTTTCATTTGGCAGCGGGTGGTCAACCGCTCTCTGCAGGCAGCGATGATGCTGGCGCCTGCCATCGCGTGCGCCGG
>DEIT01000032.1:3526-5039 GCA_002352635.1 Hyphomicrobiaceae bacterium UBA2767
TAACGTTCTTCCTGTTGGCGTTCGCCGCCCAAGGAACCAGCAGTGCCACCAAGCTCTATCTGGTCAGATTCACGTCTGAGGAAGAGCGCCCGGACTATCTCGCGGTGAGCAATGTATTTGCCGGCGCGCTTGGGGTAGTCGTGGCTTTCGTCTTCGGCACGCTGTCCCATCTTCAGGGCGCGGTCTGGCCCATCTGGTGCATCGTGGCAATGAACATCGTTGCGGGCGTCTATGCGCTGCGGCTCGACAAATCAGTGATACGCGCTTCGGCTCGCGCGTAGGGAGCGGGAATTTCTTCGAGCAGTGTAGGGTGGACTCGGCATCCGGTTCACGTGATTATGTCGACTGTATTCGAGTAAAAGAGTCTGGTATTGCTTGTGTTTAGCACTTGCCGCCAACTACGGAAGGACCAGCGGACATGATGACTGCAGCAATGATACTGCTGACAATAAGCTGCGTTTTCCTCTGGTGGCAGAAGGCCCAATGGGTATGGCTACCGGTTCTGGCCGCATTAATCATCGGCACTATCATCTTTGTTCAGGATGTCGATTTCTCCACGAACCTCGGGATCCAGCTATGAGAGAAGGCATCCTTTCACCGGAGCTTGAGCGCATCCTCAATCTCATCGGCATGCTGGGCATTGTCGGCATCATACTCGGGTCATTTGTTTATCAGTTTTCTTATCACGAACTTCCCTGCACACTATGCCTTCTGCAGCGTGTAGCCATGCTCGCCGTTGCGGTTGGTGCGGCCATGAACGTCATGCTTGGGCCCGACTCGCGTCACTACGGTGTGTGCCTCGTCTCCGCCGTGTTCGGCATTGCCGTATCAATCCGGCAGTCGCTACTGCACATTAACCCCTTCTTCGACAAAAAGACCGGCCAGCCGACGCTCGAAGCAACGGCGAACCCGCCTTTCGGGCAGGAGGTGTTCGGACTGAACCTGTATATCTGGGGCGTCATAATTTTCACTGTCACATTTCTGGCGGTTGGCGTCGTTCAGCTGCTGCGCGAACAGTCCAATTGGCCCACACACGAACCCGCATGGCTGTCGCGCCTTGCCTCACTGGGTGTCGGACTGCTGGTCGTCGTCATGGCCGCGCAGGCCGTGATGGTATTCATGGAATGCGGGCTTGGCGATTGCCCCAACGACGGTGGTTGGAACTGGTGGATTTTCCGCTGATCAGCCGAATCTTGAATCAGACGGACAAACCATCTTGGCTTAAAGCTCGGCAAGCTTTCCGTGAGCGTGCGGCAGATTGATGTCGCGCCTTTTCGCTTCTTCCTCAAGCTTTGCGATCAAATGCTTGCGGCTGCCCTCAAAATCCCCGGCGGATTTTCCCTGCGCCATTGCCAGACGCTCCACACCGAAAGAGGCAACCTCCAGTTTGCTCGTCGGCACCTTTTCGCTTTCGAACAGAAACTCGCCGATCTCGAAATACCCGGGCAGCGGATAGCTGAAAGTTTCAGGCAAGGGTGTGCCGTCCGGTGCGTAGTGGAATTGATCCTCCCCC
>DEIT01000177.1:0-4680 GCA_002352635.1 Hyphomicrobiaceae bacterium UBA2767
GAATTGGTGTCGGCGTCCATCAGGACAGCCCACTTGGCCTTGGTTTCGAATTCCGCTTGAGCGAGCGCGCGCCCCGCACAAAAAGCGCAAAACAACAGCGCTATGGCGAACGCGATACCCCTGCGACCAAACACATCCATACCAAACCCGGTTGAAACTCTGGTGAGACCTCTCGCGCGCGCTATTTCCGCCGCCGGCGCGCACGCACTACACTAGCGACAACCATAGGGGGAAATCAACTCAGCTGCGTTCAAGTGGACGTCAAATGAGCAAATTAGGCTATTGCGCAACCATTCGGGCTTCGCTCACGCCCAAACCAACCACTTCACGCAGCATTTCATCGGCCTCATGACGCCAGGCGTAAGGACCTACCTGCACCAAATAGTTGGTCTTGCCTCCGCTATTCACCTGCGCAACACGCGATGGCCCAATGCGTGAAAGCCTGCGATTCAGGTTGTCCGCTGAATTCCTGTTGGAAAATGACGACGCATGAACGAAATACATGCGTTCAGAATTCCCAAGCGGCGGCGCAAATGCAGATTTGCCTTTTTGGACGCGGCGGGTTGAATTTGGACCGGATGCTTTGTCCGGGATTGATCCCACGATCATCGGATCAGCCTGTACTTCTCTTTGAACAGCACTTGCCACCCGTGTCCTGCCGACTTTGCGTTTATGTGGTTTGGACAAGCTTGCATGACGCGACCAGCGCTGGTTCGCGTATACGCGGCGTTCAAGCGAATCATCGCCATCCAGCGGAGCAGGACCCATATATTGCACGCGGACTTTCGCTGTCCCGTTGCGCTCAAACCCAAGTGCTTGCGCCGAACGTCGCGAAAGATCGATCTCCCGGTCATGGGCGTAAGGGCCCCGGTCGTTCACACGCAATACCAATGACCGTCCGTTGTGCAAGTTGGTCACCCGGACGTAGCTGGGCATCGGCAGCGTCGTGTGCGCCGCGGTCAGAGCATTCATGTCGAAGATTTCACCATTGGCCGTATAGCGCCCATGGAACAGCTCCCCATACCAGGATGCGACGCCAACGCGGTTGTATCCCGGCTGTTCTTTCGGTCGATACCAACGCCCGCCGATCTTGTAGGCGTTGCCGACCTTGTAACGGCCGCCTCCCTTGGGAACGGGTTGGCCGAGTGCCACGACCCGCTTTGACAGGCCTTGGCTGGAGGATTTTTTTCCGCGCGAACATCCCGCGACGACAAGTGCCGCGAGAAGCACGAAAATGAGTGCGAACAGCCCCCATTGTTTCGCAGCAAAAGTTGATCTGATGGATGGCGCGGCGTTTGCCGCGCCGGTAGGCACTTCACTGAACAGCATTTGAACCCAACCCCGCCTAACGCAACACAGATAGGCCTGCCCGGCCCCAAACCACGCGGATACACGCGCGAAAACCCGGACAACGACTGAGTCTTTCGCGAGAACGTTAGGATTAGATGAATCTATCGGGCTTTGATTTGCGCTCTATTGCGCCGCTTCGGCTTTTTCCTCGCCTGCCAGAACAGCTCCGTCATCCAGCAAGGCGTCAATTTCTTCAACTGAATAGCCGAGCTCTTGCAGGACTTCGTGCGAATGCTGACCGAATTGCGGGGCCGGACGAACCACACCGCCGGGAGTACCGGAAAGCTTCACTGGCAGGCCGATAGTCTGCACAGGTCCTGCAATCGGATGTTGTGTTTCCGGCACCATGTCACGCGCAATTGTCTGCGGGTCTTGCAGCATTTCGCTAATCGAAAATACGGGTCCGGCTGGCAAACCGGCTTCTTCAAGCGCTTCAAGCCACTCCGCCGTGCTCCGTTTCTTGAAATAGACCGTGAGCACTTCCACCAGAGTGTCCAGATTGGCCATGCGGCTGGTGTTTTCGGAAAAACGGGGATCCTCACCCAACTCCGGTGCATCGAGGCAATCGAGCAGCCTCTCCCAGTTGCGCTGGTTCGCGGCACCAATGTTAATCCAGCCGTCTTTCGTCTCGAACGTCTGGTATGGCGCGTTGAGCGGATGTGCCGTCCCCATCCGCCCGGGAGAGGCACCGGTCGCAAAGCAGATTGCGGATTGCCAATAGGTGTGAGTAATCGCCGCTTCGAACAAAGAGGTATCCACGCGCTGTCCCTCGCCGGTCTTGAGCTTGTGAGTATAGGCCGCGAGACATCCCATGGCGCCAAGTATGCCTGCGGTCGTATCGCTCACCGGTGCGCCAACCTTGGCTGGTCCGCGATCTACCTCGCCGGTGATATCCATCAGGCCCGACATGCCCTGGGCAATCAGGTCAAACCCTGCACGATCCTTGTAGGGACCAGTCCGGCCAAAGCCAGAAATCTCACAATAGATCAGCCCCGGATTAACCTTTTTGAGCTCTTCATAGCCGAGGCCGAGTTTCTCCATGGTATCGCGGCGGTAATTCTCGATGAGGACGTCCGCGTCTTTGATGAGACGCAGCAGAACCTGTTTGCCAGCTTCCGACTTGAGATCGAGGGCGATCCCCCGCTTGTTGCGGTTCATCATCAGGAACGCCGCCGGTTCGCCGTTGATGTCAGGTGGTAGAAAACGACGCGAATCATCACCGCCATTCGCTTTCTCGACCTTGATCACATCAGCGCCGAGATCCGCCAGCATGAGCCCGCACACAGGGCCCGCCATGATATGCGCCAGTTCGATGACGCGCATATCCTTCAGCGGACCTTTTCGCTCCTGTGCCATGGCTTATTTTCCGCTCCAGTTCGCCTTGCGTTTGGTGAGAAAAGCGTCCAGCCCCTCGTGAAAATCATCGCTCCCGTAACACTGGGAGATGAGATCACTGTCTTCAATTGCCGGTTCTGCCACGCTCATGCGGCGAAACATCTCTTTGGTAAGGCGCAGCGTCAGCGGCGCCAGCGTTGCGATTTCCTCCGCGAGTTCCCGCGCCCGCGCAAACATCGTGTCGGCGTCGTCATACAGCTCCGAAATGAGATCGATGCTGAAGGCCTCTTCCGCTTCGACCAACCGCGCGGTCAACAGAAGCTCCTTGGTCCGCCCGGCACCCAGCAAGGCGCACATGCGTTGAAGACTTGCTATGGACAGGCAGTTGCCCAGCGTGCGCGCGATGGGAAACCCGAAGCGCATATCGCGCGTCGCAATCCGGATATCGCAAAGACCCGCAATTGCCGCCCCGCCGCCGGTGCAGGCACCGGTGATAGCTGCCACCGTTGGCACGGGGCAGGCTTCAATATCCACCAGGACCCCGTCTATCTTGTGTTCGTAGGCGAGCCCGTCGTCACCGGACTTGAAGTCGCGAAAAAGCGAAATGTCGGTGCCGGCGGCAAAGGCCTTCTCACCTGCACCACGAATAATGACGGCCCGCGGCCCGTTCTCCGGATCGACGTTACGGCAGAACTCCGCCAGGCGCTCATACATCTCAAAGGTGAGAGCGTTGCGCTTGGCGGGTCGGTTGAGCGTGATGGTCGCAACCGGACCATCTTGCTCGATCAGTATGACATCTTCACTCATGGAAGCTTTTTCGGGCTATTTGCCCAAAAAGTCCATGGCCGCCTGTACGCCACCCTTGTTGTGCGGAACACCAGCAAGCCCCAAACCCATTTCAACACCTGCCAGCGTGCCGAGCAGCGTCAGGTCGTTGAAGTCCCCCAGATGACCGATGCGGAACACCTTGCCGGCCACTTTTTCCAAACCGGTGCCCAGTGACATATCGAACTTGTCGAGGATCACCTGGCGCAGCATGTCGGCATCGTGGCCATCGGGCATGACGATGGCCGTCAGTGAACTCGAATACTCACTCGGCTCCGCACACAACACCTCAAGTCCCCAGTGATTAACGGCGATGCGT
Source organism: Hyphomicrobiaceae bacterium UBA2767 (assembly GCA_002352635.1). GTDB lineage: Bacteria > Pseudomonadota > Alphaproteobacteria > Rhizobiales > Methyloligellaceae > UBA2767. Next base: position 3,830 of record DEIT01000177.1, read on the forward strand.
GTGGCTTCGGCGTGCCGGTCGTGCCGTGCAAAAACATTGTCGAGCCCTTCCTCAAACAGCATGTCAGCGGCTTCCGACAGCCCGTACAGCAGGTTCGTCGCCGGCGTGTATGGGAAGTACCCGTTGCCGTTCGCGCTCAACATGTCCTCCCAGCTCCAGTATGCATTGGGCAACTTGGAGTGCTGGGATGCTTGCAGTGCCTTGTCACTGAGCGCGTTGAAGCCGAGGCCCGGCGGGAGCATCAGGCCCTTTTGTGAACCGCCGATGGTGACATCAACACCCCACTCGTCATGGCGGTAGTCAATGGATGCGAGCGAGGAGATCGTATCCACCATAAAGAGGGCCGGATGGTTTGCCGTGTCGATGGCCTTGCGGATGTCGCCAATGCGTGAGGTACACCCCGTGGACGTTTCGTTGTGTACCACGCAGACTGCCTTGATCTCATGGTCGGTATCTTCCGCAAGACGCGCACCGATGGCTTCCGGGTCAGCACCATGGCGCCAATCGCCTTCAATGAATTCCGGTACGAGGCCGAGTTTGTCGGCAATCCCTTTCCAGAGCGTCGCGAAATGCCCGCTTTCATACATCAGCACCTTGTCGCCAGGCGAAAGCGTATTAGTGAGCGCCGCCTCCCATGCGCCCGTGCCGGATGAGGGGTAGATAATGACCGGGCCAGAGCATTTGAAAATCTTCTGGGAATCAGCGAGCACCTTTTTTCCAAGCACGGCAAACTCAGGACCACGATGGTCCATCGTCGGCATGTCGATTGCGCGCAGCACCCGGTCGGGCACATTGCTTGGTCCTGGAATTTGCAGAAAATGCCGTCCGGCGGTGCGCGCCATAGTGATGTC
>DEIT01000177.1:4754-6137 GCA_002352635.1 Hyphomicrobiaceae bacterium UBA2767
ATTGTTGTATATTGAATTATGAATTCAATATACATGTCAAGCACTGATCAGGCCCTCGAGGCGCGGCTCCGGGACGCGACTGAGGGCGACGTGCTGTTCGATGCATTTTCACGCGGGCGTTACGCCACCGACGCATCGATCTACCAGATCATGCCGCAGGGGATTGTGATCCCCAAAACAGACGCTGATCTAGCGGCCATCATCGAGATTGCGCGTGAGGAAGGCTTGAAGCTGTTGCCGCGCGGTGGTGCCACCTCGCAGAGCGGCCAGACGGTCGGTGAAGCTCTCGTTGTCGATTTTTCCAAATATCTGCGCAACATTCTCGCCTGCGACCCCGAGGCACGCACCTGTACGGTGCAGCCCGGCATCGTGCTCGACCAACTCAATGCACAATTGAAACAGCATGGCCTCTGGTTCCCGGTGGACGTCTCGACGGCAAGCCGCGCCACCATTGGCGGCATGACGGGCAACAACTCCTGTGGCACCCGGTCCATTCGCTACGGGATCATGCGCGACAATGTGACGGCCATTGATGCCATTCTTGTCGATGGTACGCAGGCGCGTTTTGGTGAAGTGCCGAAGAACATAGACCGGCTGAACGCTCCCTCCCCGGCGCTGGAGCTCATGCGGGACCTGGTTGAAATGGGCCGCAAGAAGAAGAGGCAGATCAATAAGGCGTTCCCGGCAGTTTCGAGACGGGTCGGCGGATATCTGCTCGACGGCCTTGTGCGCTCAGGTAACGAACCGCTGAATCTCGCGCAAATCCTCATCGGCTCCGAGGGCACGCTGGCTGTCTCCCGCACGATCGATCTGAAACTCTCACCGCTGCCGAAGAATCGGGCACTGGGCGTATGTCACTTCCCCACGTTCCGCAGCGCCATGGAAGCAGCCCAGCATATTGTAGAACTCGGACCGACGGCTGTGGAACTCGTTGACCACAACCTCATCGAGCTTGCCCGTGACATTCCCATGTTCAGGGCAACCGTGAACCGCTTCGTGCGCGGTGAACCCGAGGCACTGCTGTTCACCGAGTTCGCTGAAGACAATCAGGTTGAAAATCTGCGCCGCCTGAAAGAGCTCGATGAACTGATGCGCGACCTTGGCCACAAGAATGCCGTTGTGGAAGCTGTGGGCGCGGAGATCCAGAAAGCGATTTGGGAGGTGCGCAAGTCCGGCCTCAACATCATGATGAGCATGAAATCGGACGGCAAACCGATCTCCTTCATCGAAGATTGCGCGGTACCGCTGGAGCATCTCGCCGATTACACCGAACGGCTGACGGAAGTGTTTGAGAAGCACGGCACCAAGGGAACCTGGTACGCACATGCCTCTGTTGGCTGCCTGCATGTTCGGCCCGTGCTCAACCTCAAGCTGGAAAAAAAC
>DEIT01000026.1:0-2426 GCA_002352635.1 Hyphomicrobiaceae bacterium UBA2767
CTTGTTCACCCATCTGGTAGTGCACGACATCGACGCTGATCGCATCTTCAGGACCCTTCAGCTTGCGAAAAATGAGCGTGCGATGCGCCCACGGGCAGGCGAGCGACACATAGAGATGATACCGGCTGGGGCTGGTTTTAAAACCCGGATTGCCCGAAGGGCCAGCAACCCCGTCGGCTGTAATCCAGTTCCGGAACTGCGATTCCTGTCGCTTGAACCGGCCGCTGGTGGATTGTGTGTCATACCACCGATCGCGCCACTCCCCGTCTACAAGTAAACCCATGATATCTAAGTGCTCTTAGCTGCTTATTGGGCAGATTGTGCGTCAAGAAGCTTCTCCGATACGCCGACCAGAATAGACAATGCGATGCCTTCCCCAGCCTGTTCGAGCTCGGCAAGGGTCGGGTAGGTCGGAGCCACGCGGATATTGCGGTCGCGGGGGTCGCGTCCGTAGGGAAAAGTTGAACCGGCAGGCACCATGGCAATGCCTGCTTTGTTAGCCAGGTCGATGACACGCGTCGCACAACCGTCGTCCACATCTACGCTGATGAAATAGCCGCCTTCCGGCTGAGGCCAGGTTGCGGCACCGGTTCCAGCAAGACGCCTGTCGAAAGCCGTGTATATGGCCTCAAACTTGGGCGCAATCACTCCTCGATGGCGCTCCATCAACTGATCGAGGCCGGCTGGATCTTTCAGGTATTGGACGTGGCGAAGCTGATTGAGTTTGTCTGGTCCGATGGTACGTTTCTGCAATCGGGCGCTGAGCCACGCGATGTTCGCGGGCGAAGATGCATACAACGCGAGGCCGCCTCCGCCAAATGTGATCTTGGACGTAGAGCCAAAGACAAAGGGCCGGTCCGGATTTCCCGCCTTCTCGCACACTTCCAGAACATTGAGAATCTTTCGTCGTGGCACTGTGAGGTTGTGCAGCGCATAAGCGTTATCCCAGAACAGGCGGAAGTCCTCGGCGCCGGTTTTCATGGTCGCGAGGCGGCGGACCGTTTCGTCACTATAGGTCTCGCCGGTCGGGTTGGAGTATTTCGGCACACACCACATGGCCTTTACCGATGGATCGGCGGCGAGTTCCTCTACTGCGCCCATATCCGGACCCTCGCCCGTCAGTTCCACCGGAATCATCTCTATGCCGAAATCTTCGCAAATGGCGAAGTGCCGGTCGTATCCGGGAACCGGGCATATGAACTTTGTGCCTTTGGTCTCCTCCCATGGCGCATCGCTACCGGGAACACCCTTGAGCAGCGCAAAGACAATGCAGTCATGCATAAGCGCGAGGCTTGAATTGTTGCCCGCGATGATCTGTTCGGCCGGCGCGCCGAGCGTTTCGCTGAAGAGTTCTCGTACTTCCTTTATGCCCTGAACACCGCCGCCATAGTTGCGGGCGTCGGTGCCGTCTGCCAGGTGATAATCGACATTGTCAGGAAGCCGCAGCAGAGCATTGGAAAGATCAAGCTGTTGTGCTGATGGTTTGCCGCGCGTCATGTCCAGAGCAAGACCGCGCGCGCAAAAGGCATCGTAGTCGGCACGAATCCGCTCGTGAAACGCGCGCAGTTCGGACGTGGACATGTTCTGTAATTCGGTCATCGCAGGTATGAACGCGTGAGCGTCAACTAATGAGTTTCTGGGCGATAGACGTCACGTGATGGCCCTGAAAGCTCGCCAGGTTCAGTTCCTTTTGGCTTGGCTGCCGGGTTCCGTCGGTGCCTGTTATGGTTGCGGCACCGTAAGGAGAACCGCCCCGGACCTCTGAAACGTCTGCCAAGTCAGGCGCCGAATAGGGCAGGCCTACAATAACCATGCCGTGGTGAATCAACGTATTGTAGAGCGAGGTCAGGGTCGTCTCGTTGCCCCCACCAGTGCTGCTTGCAGTAAATCCGCTGCCTACTTTGCCTATGAGTGCCCCTTGCGCCCACAATCCTCCGGTCTGATCGAGAAAGTTGCGCATTTGCGAGGACATATTGCCAAAGCGCGTCGGCGTACCGAATATGATGGCATCGAACTCTGCCAGATCATTCGGATCAGCAATATTGGCCGGCTGATCGACCTTCATGCCCGACGCGGCCATGGCTTCCGCCGGCATCAGTTCGGGCACCCTGCGCACCTGCACCTCCGCGCCCTCGACCGCACGGGCTCCGGTTGCCACCGCGTAAGCGAGGGTTTCCACGTGACCGTAGGAACTGTGATAGACGATCATGACTTTGGGTGCGCGTGCCATGTGCCGTTCTCTTGAGAGCCGCCATCAAGAATCTCAGCACAGCTTAAACCATGGATCGCCCACAGGCGAAACATCAATGTCGCTATGCTTTGACGAAGTTGTGCAATTTTGTCTAGCGGCCTTCCCGGAACCAGGCAAGAGATAGGGCGCCGAGCAGGACTGCAAGCGCAATGAGGCCCGAGAAAAGCGGAATGAG
>DEIT01000026.1:2495-7702 GCA_002352635.1 Hyphomicrobiaceae bacterium UBA2767
GCTCACGTCAGCTGCGACCTTTCCTGTCCAGAATGCGCCGCCACCGGTTTCCTGGAGAATGGGTTGCAGATGCTCAACCGTCGCATTGAGCGTGGAGAGTTCCTTGGAGTTCATTTGCCCCACATGCGCGACTGCGCGCAACTCGCCGGATTTGAGGCGGTAAACGCCGTGATCCTGAACATTGAGCACCTTGCGCCAGTGGCCGGGACTGGTCTCCTCCAGTTCCACACTCTGAATTTCGCCGCTTGGCAATGTCAAATCGACGGAGTCAACCGTGTCCTTCATGGAGCGGCGCTCTATGGTGAGTGTGCTGTTCTCGCCTGAAGCGAGCAGGACATCTTCCTCGAGGTCAGGCTCCTTCATGAGCCAATGTGCAAGACGGCGCAGAAGCGCTGTATATGGTCCGCCACCCTCATAGCCGCGTGCCCACAACCAGGCGTGATCCGAAAGGAGCAGCGCCACACGACCTTCTTTTATCCTGTTGAGAATCAGCAATGGTTTGTCCTGGGGGCCCTGCATCAATACGTCGCCCTCGGTATCCTCAGTCTCGATCAACCGGAACCACCGGCCCCATTTTGGCGCAGCGGACGAATCGTCGCTTAACCCCCTGGTGACGGGGTGCCGATCACCGGTTTTCGTAACGGCTGGACGGTACGACTGCTCGATCAGCCGGCCTGTCGGCGCCGCGGGAAGCACATGGGCAAGGGGCGTGCGATAAAGACTTGTTGGCGAGGCATAGCGCTGGCCTGCCGCGACAAGCACCGCGCCGCCATTTTCGACATACTGCGCCACGTTGTCGAGATAGAGCAGTGGCAGCACCCCGCGGCGGTGATAGCGGTCAAAGATGATCAGGTCGAACTCTTCGAGTTTCTCGGAGAAAAGCTCACGCGTGGGGAATGCGATCAGCGAAAGCTGGTTAATGGGCGTACCATCCTGTTTTTCTGGCGGGCGCAAAATGGTGAAATGAACCAGATCTACCGCGGCGTCAGATTTGAGCAGATTGCGCCACGTCCGCTCGCCCGCATGCGGCTCGCCAGAGACCAGCAACACGCGCAAATTCTCGCGCACGCCCTCTGCGGCGATTACCGCCTTGTTGTTGGCGGTCGTGAGCTCGCCAGGAGCCGCTTCGACTTCCAGTTCGACGATATTCAGTCCCGCATGCGGAAAGCGGACAGGGACATTCACGGTCTCGCCAGGTCGGACGCGGCGGATTTCTTCGGTTTGGTCTCCCCAGCGTATCGTCAGATCGACGCTGGCACCGCTATTCTTACCCGGATGATCGACGACACGAATCTCGGCATTCTGTTCGCTATCGACGATGCCAAAGCGTGGTGCACGCACAATCTCCAACCTGCGGTCGAATTCGTCCGATTTGCCGGTCAGCACCGAGTGTACGGGAACCTCCAGGCCGAAATCCTTGGCGTTGGCAGGTACGTCATGAATCTGACCATCCGTTACGAGGACCACACCAGCCAGGCGGTCAGGAGGTATATCGGCAAGTGTCTTGCTTAGATCGGTAAACAGCAACGTCCCGTCCTGCTCGTCTCCGGTTGTCAGTGGCGCTGTGACCCACCGTACCTCCAGATTAGGGACTGCCTCCAGCTTTTCGGCGAGATGTATGCGCACGGCTTCGCCCGCATCCTCGCGGCCGGCAAAACGCTGGCTTGCGCTCTTGTCCATGACAACGACAGCAATATTCGTCAGTGGCTCGCGATCCTCCTGACGCAGGCTCGGATTGCCCAATGCCAGCAGGAGCAGAGCAAGGGCGCCAATGCGCAACAGCGCGCCGCGCGTACGGTTCCATAGCAGCAGAGCCGCAAGCACAACCCCAATCCCGCCCAACACATAGAGTGCTTCGAGCGGCAGGAGAGGGGAGAATTCGATCATCCAATTCATGGTTTCAGACCTGCTTCCCCGCCATTACTGCCCAAGCCGTTCAAGCAGGGCTGGCACATGGACCTGATCGGCCTTGTAGTTGCCGGTGAGCGCATACATCACAATGTTGACGCCGACACGGAATGCCATTTCGCGCTGCACTTCGCCACCTGGAACAACCGGAAACAACGCGCGATTATTGTCGTCGAGCGCCCAGGCGGAAGCCAAGTCATTCGACGTGATCAGAAGTGAGCTAACGCCATCAGTACGCCGGGCGCGACGGGATTTATCCGCTTCGTTGGAGGGGGTGGCTTCTACCCACAGTGCGCCGCCATCCCAACGGCCAGGGAATGATTGGAGCAGGTAAAATGCTTTCGTCAGCACGTGGTTTTCCGGCACAGGTTCAAGCGGCGGCACGTCAAGCTCGCCCACAAGTCGCGCCAGTGCGGTTGAACCTGGCCCCTGCACAGCCGAACCTGAGGGTAGCGCGCTTTGATAATCGCGGGTGTCAAAAATGATCATACCGCCCTGCTTCATGTAGGCGTCGATCTTTGCCAGCGTTTTCTCTGAGAGCTTTTTCGCATTATCCGGAACGGGCCAGTATAAAAGCGGGTAGAAGGCAAGCTCGTCTGTATCCACATTGACGCCCACTGGCTCCGCCGGCTCGATGGCAGTGCGTGCTTTCAGGACACGGCTTAGTCCGGTCAGGCCCGTGAGACTGACCTGGTCAATGCTTGGATCTCCGGTGACTACGAATGCAAGGCGCGTACTGAGTGTCGCGTCAAGCGCCTTCTTGTCGTCTTGAGGATCACTCTGCTGGGCGTCGAGCGGTTGTGCCATGAGCGAGAGCGCAACGGCCACAACAGTGAACACAGCCGTCGCACCCCGTGCAGCGGCTATCATGCGTGCGCCTGCCGAGAACATCAGCACTGCGATCATGTCAGCGAGAAAGATCATTAGGGCTGCCCCGAGCAGCCAGGGTTTAAGCTGAAGTGCCGCCTGCACGGTGTATTCGATCTGCTGTCCTTGCGATGAAAGGCCAGGCAAGGGCTTGAGGATAGTCTGGGGGCGCATAAGGTTCAATGCGCGCGTGGTACCGGCTGGTCCGTAATATCCAGGCGGGTGCGACGGACTCACTCTGGCGTCTTCAAGCTTCGCTGCTTCAATTGGTGCGACGGCAGGAAGCGGTGATACGAGGCGACCGAATCCGTCAAGAACCTGCCGGGGGGCAAGCAATCCCGTCGGCTTCCGGGGTGACGCATCGCCAGCAAGTGCGCCCCCAGATCCCTTTACCCCGCCGGATGTGATGACCGATCGCTCGGTGATCCGACGGAGCATCTCGACGAACAAGCCGGATATGGGCAGGTTCGACCAATCGGAGTTGGCGGTAATGTGAAACAGAACCAGCCAGCCGTCGCCACGCCGAGCGGCGCTCACTAATGGTGTGCCGTCCTTGAGTTGCGCCCAGACTTCCGCTCGCGGACCCGCCGAAGGGTCGGTCAGAACCTGCCGGCGGACTGTCACATCTGGTGAGACTTCCAGACCGTGGAACGGGCTCGATTCTTCGAAAGGAGCCAGCTGCTGCGGTGTGCTCCATGACAGTGAACCGCCAAGCGTGCGTCCGCCGCGCCTGAGTGCCGTCGGCAAGAGCTGGTCCACGTTTTTCTCAAGACGCGGCCCGGAAAAACGTATCAGCGTACCGCCGCGATCAACCCAGGATTCGATGGCCTCCAAAGAGCCGGGAACAAGTTTGCCAATATCGGCGAGCACCAGCACAGAGGGGTCTCTTGTCAGAAGTTCCTTGACGTCTGAGGAGATATTGCTGCCGTTGGCTGTCACCACCTCGGCGAAGGGGGTCAGGGCGCGCTCGACATAATAGACGGATGAGAGGAGCGGCTGGGCAAGTTCCTGTGCATCGCCGGATATCACACCTACGCGCCGCCAATGGGACCGGGCGTCCAGCAAATATACGGCTCCGGCGGATGTTTCGCCGCCTATTTCCAGTCGGGCGATCTGGTTGCGTATTTCAAGCGGCAGATCGATTTTTGCGTCAGCTGAGTCCGCGCCTACGGCAAGCGTAAAGGGAACTTCGCCCAGCTGCTCGCCACGCGCGGTATAGGCAAGGACGCTTCCTGACCTGCTGGTTGTTCCGGCACTCAACACCTGCGCCATCAGCGCACCTTTTTCGCCAGTGCTGGCGCGGAGCGCAAGCGCGGCCTGAAGGCCCGCCGGTGTTGCTATTGCCAATCCGGCGTCACCGCCTGCAAGGCCTGAAAGTGTTTTTGCGAAAGCCGGTGCATGACCATAGTCGAGGCCATCGGTCAGCCACACGATGGTACGGGCTTCCTCACCTCTGAAATCGTTGAGCAGTTTTTCCGCCAGCCGTGGCCGCTCGGGATTGAACGGCAGAGGCTGCAGGCTTGCGGCAGCTTCGCGCGCCTTCTGAGGCCCCATTGCTGTCAGACGGACATCCCCCCGCCCGGCGGTGCTTGCCAGCATGATCGGGCGCGAGTCGCGTTCCGCGCGCGAAATATATGTGTCAATGAGGTTTTGCCGTGCACGCCACTGGCTGGCAGCAGCCCAGCCATTATCAACTACAATAAGCACTGGACCTGATCCGGGAAGGGCATCACGGTCGGGATGAAGGACAGGCCCCGCGAGTGCGGCTATGAGGAGCGCGGCGAGCGCCATGCGCATTGCCGTCAGCCACCATGGGCTGTGTGCTGAGGTCTGTTCAGAGTCCTCCAGGCCTTTAAGCAGGCGCGTTGGCGGAAACACGATCCGTTGGGGACGTGGCGGCGTAAGCTGCAACAGCCACCAGATGGCGGGTAGCGCGATGAGTGCAGTCAGCACCCAGGGCTGCATGAAGCCGATCGGCCCAAGCGTCATCATGGCTTAGTCTCCGCCGATACATCGCCTTCCAGTCCTTCTGTGGAAGGTCGATAGCGATAATCATGCTCAAGACCGGCGAGTCTGGCGTGAAGAGCGAGCAGGGCTTCCTCCGCCGGCCGATCAGTATGATGTACGAGCAGTGACCACTCGAGCCGTCGCAGGGCATCGTTCAATTCTCTGCGATGCAGCGTCAAACGTTCATGATAGCGCTCGCGCAAACTTTCCGCGCGGCCAGCGATCATACGCTCACCGTTCTCCGCGCCGGTGAATTCCGTGCGACCCCGATATGGCAAGGATTCCTCTGCAGGGTCAAGAATCTGGACGAGGTGCCCGCGCACACCTTGCAAAGCAAGTTGCTCCAGGCGCGGCACAAGTTCATCGACCGGCTCAAGAAAATCTGAAAACAGTAGGCATTCTGAAAACTCCCCGAGCGCCGCAGC
>DEIT01000026.1:7869-12590 GCA_002352635.1 Hyphomicrobiaceae bacterium UBA2767
CGGTCAATCTTTGAGGTCTGGGAAAGGTGAGAACGAAACGCCATGGACAGGGACATGTCCACCCACATCCAGGCGGTATGTGCGGCTTCCCATTCACGCTCACGAATATACAGATGGTCGGAACTTGCCGACCGGCGCCAGTCGATCGTTTCCGCCGCGTCGTTATCTTCAAAATGACGAAACTGCCAGAAGGTCTCGCCGGGGCCGCGTCGCCTGCGTCCATGAATGCCATGCGCAACCGTATGTGAAACCCGTCGAGCTGCGACCAATAGGGATGGAATTCGCTCGGCCAGGGCGTAGGCGTGCGTCTCCAGTTCATGGAGTGGAGATGTGGTCTTGCTGTCCGCGATTGGTGCCACGGCTGAGGGTTATCCCAGCCGGCTCGTCAGCGAGTCGATGACGGATTGCATGGTAATGCCCTCTGCGCGCGCCGCGAAGGTTAAGGCCATGCGGTGTTTCAGGATTGGATCAGCAAGGGCGACAACATCATCTACAGATGGTGCCAGCCGCCCGTCAATTAACGCCTTGGCGCGGACCGCGAGCATCAACGCCTGGCTGGCACGTGGTCCTGGTCCCCATGCAATCTGCTCATTGATTGCGTCTTCGGCATCTGCGCCAGGCCGGGCAGAACGCACAAGATTCAGTATGGCGTCGACGACTTTTTCGCCAACGGGAATCTGGCGCACGAGACGCTGGGCAGCCATCAAATCAGTCTCGTTGAGAATGGCTTTGGGACGGGCTTCTTCCGTGCCGGTGGTCGCAAACAGCATGCGCCGCTCCGCAACCAGGTCCGGATAATCGATGTCGATTTGCAGCAGGAAGCGGTCGAGTTGCGCTTCAGGCAGGGGATAGGTGCCTTCTTGCTCAAGGGGGTTCTGCGTGGCCAGTACATGGAATGGATGCGGCACGGGGTGATTCACACCAGCCACTGTGACGTTATGTTCCTGCATGGCTTGCAGCAACGCCGATTGGGTCTTGGGGCTTGCCCGGTTGATTTCATCGGCCATCAGCAACTGGGTGAAAACCGGGCCCTTCAGGAAACGGAACGACCGTTTTCCGCGGCTGGTCTCCTCAAGCACTTCAGAACCAACGATATCGGATGGCATAAGGTCCGGAGTGAACTGAATTCTCTTATTGTCCAGCCCCAGCACCGTGCCAAGTGTCTCGACAAGACTGGTCTTGGCAAGGCCAGGCACACCGATCAGCAATGCGTGTCCGCCGGCAAGCAGGGTGATGAGAGTAAGCTCAATGACCCTGTCCTGGCCGAATATCACAGAAGCTGCAGCCTTGTGGACACGGCCTATTTTTTTGCCGGTGTCTTCCAGGCGTTCTTCGAGTTTTTCGTCAGTTTGACTTAGTGCGCTCATGGTGATGAATATAATGCCGAAACGGAAAGTTCGAAACAGTTTGCCGCTGAATTAGGTCACAATCATGTTAGGGCCGCAGGCCGTTGCGGCGCGGCCAGTGTCGGCGTTTCACAATACTTTTGCAACTCGGACCCGACCGTGCGACGGGCAAACGCTTTTGCTGCAGGACGACAGGCGATGACACTGCCACAGTCAAGCGAAACTGACGCATTTTCCATCGCCGACCTGCGCCGCAGGGCACATGGTGTTCTAACTGCGCCTGATCAAAGGGTTACGGCGGCAATTGATGTTGCCGGGCGTTACGATTTTGAACTCAATCCTGAGCTTGCCGGGCTGAGTGAAGTTGAAGAAAAAAGACCGGCGGCCGTGCTAATTCCGGTCCTTGAGCGCAATAATGAGGCGTCGGTTCTGTTTACGCAAAGAACCGATGACCTGCCGACTCACGCGGGACAAATATCGTTTCCCGGCGGTAAGATGGATGCCGGCGACGCCAATGTTATCGAAACGGCCTTGCGGGAAACGTCGGAAGAGATCGGTCTCGACCCGGGATATGTAGAACCTGTGGGGTTTCTGGAGGATTACATTACGTCAACCGGCTACCGTATTTCACCGCTCGTTGCCGTCATCAGGTCCGGTTATTCTCTCACGCCGGATTGCAATGAGGTTGCCGATGTCTTCGATGTCCCGCTGAGTTTTCTGATGAACGTGCAAAACCATGAAATCCACTCACGCGAATGGCGCGGCACCAAGCGTCAATTCTATGCCATGCCTTACGGTGAACGCTTTATCTGGGGTGCCACGGCTGGCATGCTGCGCAATCTGTATGAGTGGCTGTACAGGGCGGAGACATCCATATGATTCGCGTTTTACTGGCTATATTCGGTATGTTTTTCCTGCCGTTTTTTCTCTACGCTGCATACGTGTTCGTTAGAGACCACGGTGAATTGAAGAAGAATTTTCTTCAGGAGGCACCTGTCAACTGGCTAGCGGTCGCGGGCACCATCCTTGCCGTTGGTACTCTAGCGAGGCTCGTCTCAACAGACATTATCGAATATGAGAGCAAACAGCGCGCGACGGGCGAGACCTCTAGTACACAGACACCCGGACGCAGTCCGTAAACCGCTGAATTCATTCCAGATCGGAGGGCTGACACGTCCTTGGCTCCTCGTGCCACATCAAGCCCGTATTCTGTAGCCGGCGCCGAATGGTTGACCTGGCCCGGCACGGTGCAGGTGTTTTCTGCTCTGTCCGCGCGGGGTCATGAGGCCCGTGCGGTTGGCGGCGCAGTGCGTGATACTCTGCTCGGGCGGCCAGTGCGGGATGTTGATTTCGCGACCGATGCACCGCCCGAAATCGTAACAAACCTTGCCGTTTCTTCGGGGCTCAAGGCAATACCCACGGGCATCGAGCATGGGACAATAACCGTCGTCGCCGACCATCGCGGCTTCGAAGTCACCACGTTGCGTAAGGACGTCGAGACGTTTGGACGCCGGGCGAAGGTTGCCTTTACCGACGATTGGGCCGCGGATGCAGGCCGCCGCGACTTTACAATCAATGCGCTCTACGCGGACGCGGATGGCACGGTGTTCGATCCGCTGGGCGTAATTTCAGACATCGACGCGCGCCACATACGGTTCATCGGGGAGGCACGCGATCGCGTGCGTGAGGACTTTTTGAGGATACTGCGCTTCTTCCGCTTCAATGCGGAGTTGGAAGCACAAGTCTTCGATGAGGAAAGCTTGTGGGCCTGTGTGCAGGAGCGCGGCGGTCTTGGCGGCCTTTCCGGCGAACGTGTCGCCGATGAATTGATACGTCTTCTGTGTGCACGTGGAGTAACGAGTGCGCTATGGAAAATGTACGACTACGGGCTTTTGGTCGACGTGCTGCGCGGTGTGCCCAATCTCAATCGACTGAAGCGTCTTGTTGCCATTGAAACGGAACGCAGCGGCAGCTCCGATGCCGTCCTTAGGCTGGGCATCCTTGGTGTCTCCGTAGCAGAAGACGCCGAAAGGCTCGCTAAAAACTTGCGGATGTCCAACGCTGACCGTGGTCGGCTCATGCAATTTTCTGAATTGCCGGACGTGACGATGGAGACAAATGATATCGACCTTGCCCGTGCGCTCTACCGGTATGGCCTCTCCGGCTGCCGCGACGCGGCACTCAAGGCGTGGGCGGCATCGCGCGCGCCGACTTCGGACACAGGCTGGCAGCAATTCATCTCTCGTGTTGAAGAAATGCCGGTTCCGGAGTTTCCGCTGCAAGGTTCCGATCTCATTGCGCTTGGCATGGCCGAGGGGCCTGCCATGGGAGACCTGTTGAGGCGTCTTGAAACGCATTGGCTAGAGAGGGGAACTGCGGCCACCAAGCGCGCGTTGCTGGATATGGCCCGTGGTTTGATCGAGACCTCGACCGGCAAGACACGAAAGCACAACAGTGACGAATGAGCCGACGCTAGCAGCACTGATGTGTTGCTGCCAACACAATGATATAGCGTTGTAAATTTGATCAGGAGTGCCGTTCTGAGTTAGCATTTCATCCTGTCTTGAGCGAATCACTGACAAGGAGTTCTGTGAATGGCAGATCAGGATTTTTTGCACCAGCTAAGCGGACACAGCCTGACCACCGCAGAAATCCTCTATCGATTGCCAGACCATCCGGCGCTCATTCAGTCTTATGTCTGGCAGGATTACGATATTGCTCCGGCCTTTCCCAAACTCTCCGATTTCCTGAAGTTCTGGAGCGAGAGCCTCGACGGTCCGCTCTTCAAGGTTCGTGTCGCGCACAAACGCTTGCTGTCGCCAAGGGAAGTCCAGTTTTTCGATGGTGAGTTCCGGCTGAACTAAGCCTTCTCGTGCGGGGTCAGCCGTAGCCGGTTCATCATGGCTTGATGTTGATCCGGAAATATCTGGTCTTGTTGTATGAGCGGCCGCCCTGGCTGCGGTAGTAATCAAATGCGAGGTCGACCCGTCCGGCCTTTTTCGCGTTGACCGCCACGTTCAGGACGCTTTGCCTCTTGAAGAAAAAGGAGCGGCCTTTTTGTGCCATCAGCCAGCCGATCGGGTCCACGGTAACGAGATTGACGCCGCTGCTTTGCGCCGGGTTGAAGCGCCACTTGTACCCGACATCGGGATTGCCCGGCAGTTTCAGGAAAAGCAGTTCGCCAACGCGCGTCTCGTGTGTCTGTTCTATCTCACGCGATTTTTCCGCGTGCACGGTGCCAGTGCCGGTCAGTAGGATGACCAGAGCAAGAACGGCAGGCAAGCGGGGCATGCGCACCTCCTTGTGCGGCTGATCGGTACAGCAATCATGATTGAAGATGGTTAGCGGTCGGTAAAGCCTTGCACTGCGTCAGGC
>DEIT01000154.1 GCA_002352635.1 Hyphomicrobiaceae bacterium UBA2767
TGTGTTCCTGCAATGTGGTTTCCAGCGATGAAATTAAAGGGGCAGTGGAGGAGTTGATTGCGTCAGACCGCGAGGTCGTACTGACGCCTGGCCTGATCTACCGCACCATCGGTTGCCGGCCGAAATGTGGTGCCTGCCTCAACCATGTTGTGAAGTTGATGCATGCTCATCGCGAGGCTCTGGAGGAGCCCGACAAGGACAAATCCGCAGAGAGCGAGGCGCCTCTTGTTTAGACTAATTCTAATGTAATTGGCATCTGCTGAAGCGGTCGTGATATTGGGGTCAGGGTACAGTGTTGCGGCAACTTCGCCATCCAGGAGGTTCCCATGAAGGGCGACAAGAAAGTCATCGAATTTCTCAACAAGGCGCTGCGGCACGAGATGACCGCGGTCAACCAGTACTGGCTGCACTACAGGCTACTCGACGACTGGGGGTTCACACGGCTGGCGAAGAAGCAGCGTGAGGAATCCATTGAGGAAATGGAACATGCGGACTCGCTTATAGAGCGTATTCTTGTCCTGGAAGGTTTTCCGAACATGCAGGAACTCGATCCGCTGATGATCGGTGAGAACATCAAGGAAGTGCTTGAGTGCGACCTTAAGGCTGAGTACAGCGCACGAAAGCTCTATGTCGAGGCACGTGAGGTTTGTCGCAAAGCAGAAGACTATGTGTCGATGGAGTTATTCGAGAGCCTCATAAAGGACGAGGAAGGTCACATCGACTGGCTCGAGACGCAGCTTGATAATCTCAAGGCCATTGGTGTTGAAAATTATGGCCAGCTGCAGAGCGCACCCGCTGATGAGAGCAAAGACTAGGGCTGATCGTCACTTCGGGAAGTTGGAAAATCAAGCGGTTGGGTTTGCTGCAGCCTCTTTCATGGTTGTGGCAAGCAGCACATAAACGGCTGTCCACGCATCGCGTACATCGTTGGTGAAATGTTCGCCAAGTCCCTGCTCGAGGGTCCAGAGCAGGGCTTGCGCAACCGTATCGTAATTTTCATCTGTTACGCCGTATTCTTTGTGCCGCTGTCCGAGAATGCGTACCGCTGGAACGAGCCGATCCGGGTCTTTCAGACTTGCAACAGCGACCTTGAGCGTTGCCATGAGCTTCTTCTGCTGTTCGGGCATGTCGCCTTTGAATAAGGCTCTGAGTTCCGGCGCGATCTCGAACAGGCGGTTGTAGAAGAGTTCCGCCGCCTGTTCGGCAATGGGTTCGACGAGCTCAAAAGAGTCCTGGACGAGTTTTATTTGGTCACTTGTGACACCGGGAAGGGTGCTCGGAGTCTCGGGTGTTTCGTCAACCGAAGCTTCTGGTTCTGCTGCTGTTTCCGGGACAAGCATAGGCTCCGTCGCCGGCGCCATCTCTTGTTCCGTTGTTTCAGCTTCCGGTATGGCCGCTGCCGCGGCGTCTTTCATGACGGTGGCAAGCAGCACATAAACGGCCGTCCACGCATCCCGAACGTCATCGCTGAAATGTTCACCGAGGCCCTGCTCAAGGGTCCAGAGCAGGGCTTGCGCAACCGTGTCATAGTTTTCGTCCACCACGCCGTAACCCTTGTGGCGTTCCCCCAGAACACGAACGACGGGGATGAGCCGGTCCGGGTCTTTGAGACTAGAGACAGCGACCTTAAGCGTCGTCATGAGCTTTTTCTGCTGCTCAGGCATGTCGCCCTTGAAGAGGGCCTGAAGTTCCGGCGCGATCTCGAACAGCCGATTGTAAAAAAGCTCCGCCGCCTGTTCGGCGATGGGCTCGACGAGCTCAAAAGAGTCCTGGACGAGTTTTATTTGGTCATTTGTGACACCGGGAAGCGCGCTTGGAGCCTCGGCAGTTTCGTCAGCCGGTACTTCCGGTTCAGCCGCGGTCTCTTGTTCCGGCATGTGGGAGACCGGTTCGGGTGCGCTGATGTCCGGGTCTTCTACATAAGCCGTGTCGTGGGACGCCGCGTCGAAAGACTCTGAAAGCACCACGCTGTGGGTGGATAGCTTGTCGGCGTGATGGTTCAGAGTTTCAAGAATTTCAGCAATGAGGTCGGTCGCTTCACTCGTTTGCGCGGCGAGGACTTTCACTTCTCCAGCAACCACGGCAAATCCCTTGCCGGCTTCACCAGCCCGGGCAGCCTCAATGGTTGCATTGAGCGCCAGGAGGTTGGTTTGACGCGCGATGGCCTGAATTTGATCAGCAACGCCAGCGACGCGGCCGATCTGGTCGGTCAGGCTTTGCAATTCTTCCCGTGTCTGCTGGATCGCCGATTGGACTGTTTCGCTCTGTTCAAATGTAAGAGAAGTTTGTGCAGACATGGATGCCGTCCTTGCCATTCAGCGTTTTTTTCACCTTCGATTCGCGGAGGAATCATGCTCGATTTTGATGAATGACCCCTTAACCGGGTGTATTTGCTGAATGCAACCGGGGGTTGATCAATCGGCAGATCGCACAGTGGAGCGTGCCCCGGGACGGCCTGTTTCGATCGCCCGATGCAGGATGTAGATTGGGATGAGACCGATGGCGACGATGGTGAACGCCGCAATCGCGCCATCCTCAAACAGATCAAGTGAGGCGAGCGTATAAACGTGGGTCGCCAGTGTATCGAAATTAAAGGGTCTCAGCAGCAGAGTTGCAGGGAGTTCCTTCATGGAATCAACGAACACAAGGACGGCAGCAGCACCGAGCACAGGTGTCAAAATGGGCAGATGAACCCTGAACAGCGTTTGCGTAAC
>DEIT01000076.1 GCA_002352635.1 Hyphomicrobiaceae bacterium UBA2767
GATCAAGCGCGGCGAGCCGGTCATGGATCCCGACAAAATTGTCTCCATGCGCGTCGCGGCAGACGTCGCCTAAGCTGCTGTGAAGCACCGGTGCGGTAAAGACACGTGCGTGTCGATGAGTTCGATTTTGATCTTCCCGAGGACCGTATCGCCCTGCGGCCGGTACACCCGCGCGACGCGGCACGGATGCTGTGCGTCGATCCACGCTCGGATGAACCGTTTCAGGACAGGACTTTCTCTGTTCTGGCGGATCTTCTTTCGCCCGGTGACGCGCTCGTTTTCAACGATACCCGTGTAATCCCGGCGCAACTCTCCGGGGTGCGCCACCGGAAAGAGGCGGCGGCGAAAGTGGCCGTGACACTTCTCAAGCCGCTCGACGCCAGCCATTGGCTTGCTTTGGCGAGGCCCGCAAAACGTTTGCGGGAAGGGGACCGGATAGCGTTCGGGAACGATGGAAATGTCTGTCTGGCCGGTACTTTATGGGCGTGTGTTGACAAACGAAGGGAAGATTCCGGTGAGGTCACGCTTTCCTTCGATTTCCATGGCAGTGCGCTCGATGAAGCCATTGCCACGCTTGGGAAAATGCCACTGCCGCCATACATCGCCTCGCGGCGCGCTGCCGACAACGAAGATACCCATGACTATCAGACAATTTATGCCCGCGAGCAGGGTGCTGTCGCGGCACCCACGGCAGGCCTTCACTTCACGGAACAGTTGATGGAGGCAGTTAGAGACAAGGGCGTCAGCGAACATTTTGTTACTCTGCATGTCGGAGCAGGCACTTTTCTGCCGGTAAAATCGGACGACACGCGCGATCATGAGATGCACGCGGAATGGGGTGAGGTCGATGAGGAAACGGCAAGGGCTCTCAACCAGACGCGGGCACGGGGCGGGCGCATCGTGGCGGTCGGGTCAACGTCCATGAGGTTGCTCGAAAGTGCCGTGGATGAGAGCGGGCAGATCAAGCCGTTCACGGGCGAGACGGATATATTCATTACCCCCGGCTACCGTTTCAAGGCGGTGGATGCCATGGTGACCAACTTCCACCTTCCTCGCTCAACCCTTTTCATGCTGGTCTCAGCGTTCAGTGGGATTAAGACCATGAAACGGGCTTACGCCCATGCCATTGCGCAAGGTTACAGGTTCTATTCCTATGGGGATGCCTGTTTCCTCAATCCGGCCTGATCAATGAGCACAGCTTTCACCTTCAATAACCATGCGAGCGACGGTGCCGCCCGCTGCGGCGAGATTTCAACGCCGCACGGGAAAATCGCCACGCCCGCCTTCATGCCGGTTGGTACGGCAGCGACGGTCAAGGCCATGCTGCCACAGACGGTGCGTGAGACGGGTGCTGAAATTATTCTCGGCAACACCTATCATCTGATGCTGCGCCCGGGTGCTGAAGAAGTGGCAGCGCTCGGTGGCTTGCACGCCTTCATGAACTGGAAAGGGCCGATCCTGACTGACTCAGGCGGCTATCAGGTCATGTCGCTCGCCAAGCTGCGCAAGATGAGCGAGGAGGGCGTCACCTTCCAGTCGCACATTGACGGCAGCACGCATGAACTGACGCCGGAACGATCCATCGAAATCCAGTGCCTGCTGGGCGCTGACATCCAGATGGTGTTTGACGAATGCACGCCGTATCCGTGCGAAAAGGAGGAAGCGCGGTCCTCGATGGAGCTGTCCATGCGCTGGGCGGGCCGGTCGAAAGCCGCGTTTGCAGAGCACGGGAAGAGCGGCCAGGCTCTGTTTGGCATTGTGCAGGGTGGCGTTCATCCCGATCTGCGCGAAGCCTCGGCGAAGGCGCTCCTGGAGCTTGGCTTCGATGGCTATGCAATCGGAGGCCTCGCGGTGGGTGAAGGGCAGGACCTTATGCTCCAGACGCTGAACGTAACGGCGCCGTTCCTGCCGGAGGATAGACCACGCTACCTCATGGGCGTGGGCACACCGGAAGATCTCATCCTTTCCGTCGCGCGTGGAGCGGACATGTTCGACTGCGTCATGCCAACCCGCTCCGGTCGTCACGGGCAGGCTTTCACATGGGATGGCAAGGTCAACTTGCGAAACGCGCGCTATGCGGATGATCCACGTCCACTCGATGAGACAAGCGGTTGTCCTGCGGCACGCGATTATTCCCGCGCGTATCTGCACCATCTGGTCAAAGCCCGGGAGATTCTCGGCGCCATGCTGGTGAGCTGGGCCAATGTGCATTTCTATCAGGATTTGATGGCGCGCATGCGCAACGCGATCAGGGAAGGGTGTTTTGAGTCATTTGCACAAGAGACAGTTGCGAGGCTCAACGCCGGAGCAGGGAAAGAGACCTGATTTTTAAAACAGACCGATTCCGGGTTAGACGCGCTGTCCTGTCAGCTGCTCCACTTTACATCCCGCAATGGCCCAACTGCCATCACCCTGCCGTTGCAGCCGGAACTTTGCGTTCCACTCGCGGCCCTGCGTGTCGGTAATGGTGACATTCTGGATTGCGTCGGTGTCTTCGCGTGCAATATCGGAAAAAGTGAAGGTCCTAGCGTCGGACAGGGGTTTAAGCTGCGTCATCAAAACACCCAGAAACGCATTGGAATCCTTGTAATAATCTTTAATGACCGGGGTCAGAAGCTCATAGGCACCTGCCGCATCGCGTGCGGTCATTGCCTGAATTTGACCGCGCACAGAGCCGCGAATACGCTCGAGCTCTGCTTCAGACAGTCCCGTTCGTCCAACGATCGCCGGCATTGAGGTCTTTTCAGTCGCGCCAAACGGCACAAGCTGACTCTGACCCGACGTCGCGGGATCGTTCAATTTCGCAGTTTTATCAGTGGCTTGGGCGCCTGTTACACCGAATGCCACCAAATACGCCATCGTAGCGAATGCCGTGAGAGCTTTCATTAGCTCGCCTCCCAACGGCAATGCCCCTGTCCCGGTTTCCGGGCCGTCTTTATATCTTGTTAATAAAATAGGAACGCGCGCGCGCGATTCCAAGGGGCAGCGTTGTTTTCTCAATCCGCGACGCGGCGCTCCCGATAGAACAGATAGAGCCCTGAGCCGATCACGACCGCTCCGCCGGCAAGTGTCCAGAGCGTGGGCACGTCGCCAAATACAAGGTATCCAAGCGCTGTCATGGAAATCAGTGCGACATAGACAAACGGCGCGACGACAGGAGCGGGAGCGTATTTGTAGGCCAGGATCAGCAGCCAGTGGCCGATCATGCCTGTGAAGCCCAGCCACAGGAACAACCCCCACACAAATGTATCCCCCGGCCATTCCCATACCGCCAGGGCGAAGGGACAACCGAGCACCACACCCGCGATCGCAGTGTAGAACAGGTTCACTTCCGGTGAATCGTGGCCCGCCATGTAGCGGGTGTAAATGGCGTAAGCCGCATAGGAAACTGTCGCGCCGAACGCGTAGATGGCGGCCCAGTGGATACCGCCGAATCCGGGGCGCGTAACCAGGAGCACTCCCAGAAAGCCTGCAAATATCGCCAGAAGCCTGTGCCAGCCCACCCATTCACCCAGAATAGGCCCCGCCAGAGCAGCGACCAGAAGCGGCGTCAGGAAGAAGATCGTAACGGTCTGATCAAGCTGGAGATATTTTATGGCGGCGAAGTTGAAGGCGGTCGTCATCGCTACAAGAACGCTACGCACGAATTGGTGGGCAGGTTTGGTCGAGCGGATTACCTTGCGCCGCAAGAACAGGCCAAATACGAGCACCGTGAGTACCGCATGGACCATGAACCTCATCCAGATGACCTGGATGAGCGGCACGGCAAGTTCGTCAGCCAGATATTTCGCTGTCGCATCCAGAGCGGAAAAGATCGTCACCGCACCGCACATGAGCGCGATGGCCAGGACGTGGTTCTGGGGCCGCGCGATAGCGGCCGTCGGAGCGCTTGCGGGTCCAGGTTGAACCTTGGTCATTGGCAGGTCCCCGGAGTGACGGCAGCGGAAATATCGATGGCCGAACTGACGGCAGAAACGGCGCTGTCACGGAAAAAAATCTGCAGAATGCGAGATATTGTCCGCGTCTTGTGTCACACAAATATGTGAGCGCCTAGGTGTTTTCTTGTGTCTGGAGTGTGGAAAATGCGGACCTTGCCGCAAAGAACGGAATCGCCACTTGACCCACGTCCGCGCCCGCCCTTAAGGTCCGGCGCGTTTTCACGCTGTGGGCCCGTAGCTCAGTTGGTAGAGCAACTGACTTTTAATCAGTGGGTCGCAGGTTCGATTCCTGCCGGGCTCACCATTTTCCCCTTTGTATAACAATAT
>DEIT01000202.1:0-5777 GCA_002352635.1 Hyphomicrobiaceae bacterium UBA2767
ATCTCTCAATCAACGGACGGACAAGACTTCCAAGGATGGAGAGCTGAAATGAACACCTTCAAGACCCTCAAGAACTTCTTCTTCGCAAGCCTCACAGCAGCGACAGTTCTCTCGGCAGCCAACACGGCAAACGCCGCAGGCGCCGCCGGCCTCTGGTACGATCACACCGGACGCAGCGCAATCCAGGTTTCCAAGTGCGGTTCAGGCCTGTGCGGCCGTATCGTGTGGCTCAAGAATGCAGCCCACAAGTCGGTCTGCGGCACGCGCATCATCGGCGGCGGCAAGCGCGTCGGAAACTCCTACGACACCGGCTGGATCTACAGCCCAGAGCGCCGCAAGAAGTACTCCGTCGAGATCACGCCTCAGGGCAACAGCCTCAAGGTCATGGGCTATGCCGGTTCCAAGATGCTGTCGAGGACCATGATCTGGAAGCGCGCACCCTCAAACCTGAAGCGCTGCGCCTAGATCACGATCGCCTTAGGTGGATCCACCTGAGGCGATAAACGTGATCGACATCTATAGATAGAGCGGGATCGGACGGAAAACCGGATTCCACTTTTCCTGATCCCGCTCTAGAACCGGAACAGACACTACCGAAAGCTAAGCCATCCCGGCGACCCCAATCACGCCGGGTTTGGCTCGCGAGAGAGGACAAGTTTTTCAGGGCACTGGCGCTCCGTCCGAAACGGCACCATCTACCCCTGGAAGACTTGTCCCCCGCGCTTTTCTGCTTCATCCAACCTCTTCCCGCTTGAAATGCCGAATAAGGTTCCATCCGATGCACGCACCGCGGAGCGCCATGCATCTTTGACGCAAGTTGCTGAAACAGGATTGGTTACATGCCGAGCTCAATGCCCGCTTCTGGCACAAGACGGATGTTCCCAATTTACTGGCGCGGGCACATTAACCGTTGCAAGGGCGGCTTTCCTGGAACATCGTTTCCCGGTTGATCAAAAAGCCGGATATTGGTCTCAGTAACTGTCAACCCAACACGGCCGAAGCGGCCCAGGCATGGAGCGCGACGCTGGCAAAAAACGAGACAGACCATCGCCATGAGCTGGCGGAAATCGAAGCATTTTCTCATCTTTCCGCCGAGCAACTTTCCGAACTCGGAACGCGGGTCGACCTTGTAACAGTCGACGGTGGCGAGATCCTCGTGCGCGAGGGCGAACCGTCAGATACGCTGTTTCTCGTGGTATCAGGCCGCTTCCTTGTGACCGAGGCCGGCCAGCGAAGGCCCATCGCCGAAGTCGGAGCGGGAAAATCCATCGGTGAAATCGGCTTTTTTTCCGGATCTGCACGAACCGCGACGGTCACCGCTGCGCGCGACAGCCTCGTTTTGAGATTGTCCCGCAAGGATTTCGACGCGCTGTGCGAACACTCGCCCGAAATATGGCCAAAGATGGTTGCCATGCTGTCGCAGCGACTACTCCGCATAGCGACGCGCGACCGGGAATTCAAGCGTAGCCGGGAACGCACGATCGCCGTTTGTCACGCCGGGGCAGAACCCATTCGGGAAAGCGTCCTGGCCGAGCTGAAACAGGCATTTCAATCAGCATGCCGTTGCCGATTCCTCACCTCCGACACGATGCGGGTGGAATTCCCTGACCTCGAAACCGCTGATCCTCATGCCGTCACCCGATGGCTCAACGACGAAGAAACAGGACATGACTATCTCGTCTTCGTTGCAGACCCGGAACTGACCAAGTGGTCGCGATTGGCCATCCGACATGCGGATACAGTTCTGCGCATCGCCTGCCAAGGTGCCGATGATTCCAGCAAGCCGCGACCTCTGAATCCGCTGGAAAAGTTTGCGGAAGAGGTGCACGGGACGGACGCCCAGCGCCTGGTCCTGGTGCATCAGCGTGACGGAGAAATAAGGGGAACGCGCTTCTGGCTGGAAGGCCGGGCGGTACGCATGCATCATCACGTCAGGGCCGGGTCCGAGGCGGGCTACGACAGGCTCTTGCGGTTTTTGAGCGGCAGGGCGCTCGGCCTTGTGGCTTGCGGTGGGGGTGCATATTGCGCAGCGCATATTGGTATGTTCCAGGCCTTCAACGAGGCTGGCCTCGAGTTCGACATTATGGGGGGCACCAGCGGCGGCGCGGCTATGGTTGGCGCCTACGCGAAGGATATCGGACCAGATGAACTGGAACGCCGGACGCATGACATTTTCGTTACGCATGGCGCCATGCGTCGTGCAACCTGGCCCAGATACAGCTTCCTCGACCACAAGGTCTTCGACGCATGTCTGGCCGAGCACTATGGTGCAACCCGCATCGAAGACCTTGGGATCCCATATTTCGCGATTTCGACGAATCTTTCAGACAACCGCATGCACTGCGTGCGCGAGGGCGAGTTGTGGCGAGGCATCCGCGCGTCCAGCGCCATTCCCGGCCTTTTGCCACCCGTCTACACACCGGATGGACAAGTGCTGGTTGACGGCTCACTGCTCGACAATGTGCCGTTGAAGCAGATGCGCGATCTCAAGTCCGGACCAAATGTCATCATCAATTTCGATCCGCCGGAAATCAGGGTTTCCGGATTCGAATATGACCGGCTTCCCTCACGTGCCGAGCTGATCCGGTCCATGCTGCTTCCGTTCTTCAAGGGGCCGCCCCCGAAAGCACCGGGACCCGGCAGCATCCTCATGCGCAGTTTGGCCGTGAAACGGCAGGATTTTCGCAAGTTCCTGACCGAAACTGATCTCCTGTTCATGCCACCCCTGCCCAAAGACATGTCGATCCTGGACTGGCGGCGGCACGCGGAGCTTAGGCAGAGTGCCTATGAATATGGATGCAAGGAGATCGAGCTGCAGCGTAAATCAGGACATGCAGTTCTGGCCGGAAAGTCGTGACTCCGCCGGCATCCGCGGCTCTTGCCGGCCACGCTAGCCGGGTCCAATGCCGTCAAAGGTGACCGCTCGGAATTCTCCTGTCGTCTCAATGGATTCTGCAAGTGTTTCCGGCTCACTCCAATTCTATCTAACTATTTGATATATTTACGGAAAATAATTCGGAATGATAGGATCGTGTATTCGAGTCACCCATGCGGCGGTACCTTCGCGGGCATTGGGCGCTTTGGCGCTCTCTGACAGGGACGTCAGTTCTATCAAGAAAATCCACAATGGCGCTGAAACGGCTCGGTTCTGTTCTGCTGTTCTATCGCGCAATATATCGGGCAGGTCTGCGCCTTCATAACTGATGCAATCTTCTGTATCATTGCGGTCTGCGGTACCGCATCGGCTGGTTGTACTGCCAGCACTTCATTTTTCACTCATGTCGAGGTTCAGTAATGGTGACCAACGAGCTGGTAGTTGATGGCGCGAGGTTGTGGGAAACATTGACGCGTTCGGGGGAAATCGGTCCCGGTCGAACCACCGGACTCAATCGTCCGGCACTTTGCACGGCCGATGGCGAAATGCGCGACCAGTTTGTCGAGTGGTGCCGTGACGCAGGCCTTGCGGTGCGTGTGGACCAAGTAGGAAATATTTTTGCGCGGCGCGAAGGCACTGAAAACACGTTGCCTCCGGTCGCTTTGGGCAGCCATCTCGATACCCAGATTGCGGGGGGCAAGTATGACGGGATTTTGGGCGTGCTTGCCGGGCTTGAAATCGTGCGAACGCTCAATGATCGCAGTATTTCAACACGCCGTCCGCTGGAAGTAGTCTGTTGGACCAATGAGGAAGGCGCCCGCTACCAGCCACCAATGATGGGTGCCGGAGCATTCGCGGGCATACACGTGCTGGATTGGGTGCTCGATCAAACTGACGACGACGGAAAGCGTTTTGGCGATGAGCTTAAGCGCATCGGATATGCCGGAGACGCTACGCTCCCGGGCCATGATCTGGACTCCTATTTTGAGCTGCATATCGAGCAAGGGCCCGAACTAGAGGCTGAAGGTGTACCTGTCGGCATCGTGACCGGAGGGTTCATTGCGTTCGGCAGCCAGGTGCAGTTCCACGGCGAAACAGCCCACTCTGGCCCCACGCCCATGGACAAACGGCGCAATGCGCTGGTCGGTGCGGCCTATCTCATCGCTGCCGTAAATGATATCGGCTGGAAATATCATCCCGATGCCCGCTCAACTTCAAGCCGTATTCAACTGTGGCCCAACAAGTATGGCATTTTGCCTGACTGGGCCGAGGTAACAGTGGACATCCGCCATCCGGACCGGGAGACGGCGCGGAAGATGGCGGACGAGGTGAGCGGCGCGATTGCAGAAGCTGGCCGCAAGGGCAACGTAGATGTCGAGGTGGTAAAGGAATGGGAATTTGGTTGTGATGATTTCTCAACCGACTGCATTGACCTTCTGCGCAACACGGCTGACGAACTCGGGATCTCCTACAAGGAAATGCTCTCGCAGGCTGGCCACGACGCCTATCATGTTGCCGCCGTCGCACCGACCGCAATGATTTTCTCACCCTGCCGCAACGGCATTACGCACAACGAAGACGAACATATCGAGCAGATAGACACGCTCCCGGCGGTAAACCTCCTGATGCATGCCGTTCTGAAGCGCGCGAATAGGACTTAATCCGAGAGCCATGATTGCAACTCGCCAATAGTGGTTTACAATTTCGCGCCTAGGAAATGCCCAGCCCCCTCAAATGGCTGGCCCAAGTAAGGAACTGTGGGAGGCCGGATACTTATCCGAGCCCGATTCCACGGGAGGTAAAAGATGAAAATCGCGCGTAGAACTTTATTCGGCATGGCCGGTGCAATTGCTCTCGCGGCTGGCGCCTTTTCCAGTACTGCAGCTCAGGCTGACATAACTCTTGGCATGACAGTGAGCCAGACCGGCCGCTTTGCTCTCGCTGCTCAGTCAGGGGAGCGAGGCTTGAAGATCTGGATTGATGACGTCAACAGCCGCGGTGGCATTGATATCGGCGGAACCAAGCACAAGATCAAACTCGAAGCCCTGGATGATCGTAGCGACAAGGCCCTCGTTCCCCGTGTTTACGAGACGCTTATCAAGGATAAGAAGGTCGACATCCTGATGGGGCCATTTGGCTCCACTCTGACGGCCGCCGCCGCCAACACAACTGAGAGCTTCGGCAAATTCCTCGTTATCTGGTCAGCGTCTTCAGACAAGATCTACGAGCAGGGTCACAAATTTGTGGTGTCTGCGACGCAGATCGCAGCTTCGCGACTCGGCAAGCCTGGTGCCGACGCCATGGGGGCGATGGGCGTCAAGAAGATCGCGATGATCTATCTGGATGAACCGTTTCCGGCTGGAACCGCGGCGGGCGTCAAAAAACGCGCCGAGGAACTTGGCATGGAAGTTGTGATGTATGAGAAGTTTGCCAAGGGCACCAAGGACTTCTCGGTCATGATCCAGAAAGCGCTCGCGAGCGGTGCAGATGCGTTCTATCCGGCTTCTTACGAAGGCGATCAAATGAACATCGCCCGGCAAATGCGTGAGCAGGACGCGAATTTCCCGATGACCTATATGTTCTACGGATCGCAGCCGCAGTTTCTTGGTATCGGACAGGACGCAAAGTATCTCTTCAGCCAAACGCTGTGGAATCCGAAGGTGCGTTGGAAAGTCAACGCCGGCCTCGATCGCGATGCCGTAAAGGCCCGGTATGAGAAACTCTTCCCGAATGCGAAGTATGAGGCCGACTTCCAGACGGCCCTGGCTTACGGCGCTGGTGCGGTGCTGGAAGAGATCATTAAGAAAGCCCAGTCGACTGAACCCGCCAAATTAAAGCAGGCGGCACTCGATCTTTCCAAGAAGATCACGGTGATCACTGGTCCCTACGAAGTTCTGGACAA
>DEIT01000202.1:5857-6165 GCA_002352635.1 Hyphomicrobiaceae bacterium UBA2767
ATCTATCCGGTTCCGCCCTACGACAAACGTTAGATCGGGCTGGTACTTTTATTGCTGCGTGGCCTGGGTTCATAGCAAACTCGGGTTGCGCAGCAACAATGCATAATTTTTCTCTTTGCCTCTTGGCTGGTTCGGCTCTTCATCATGCCAAAATTGACGCATATCGATGAAGCGAAAGCGTCGCGAATTCGCCACACGGTCTGGTTCGCCCTGATCGCAATTGTTGTTGTGTGGTTCGGATCGATACCGACGCTTGACGGTAATCTCTCCCTCTATTTTTCGCTGATGCTGTGGGTAACGATGGCGAC
>DEIT01000201.1:0-4834 GCA_002352635.1 Hyphomicrobiaceae bacterium UBA2767
GGCAAATCGGCAAAACGAATTCTTGCCGGAAGCGTTACGCCGTCACCGAATACAATCGCCTCACGCGGTCCCATGGAGGGCAGGAAGTCCAACAGGCTCGCCGCCGTATCGAAGATGGCTGCGCGTACGAAATTCTGGTCGCGATCATTCGACATGCGCATTGAGAAGACGGTGTTGCATTGAGAAAGAATGGTGGAATCGAGCTCCGAAGGGCGTTGGCTGACGACGCATAGAGAAACGCCATATTTGCGGCCTTCCTTGGCAATCCTCGCGATGGCCCGGCGGGTCGGTTCGAACCCGAGATCAGGGTTGTTTGGCACATATCGATGCGCCTCTTCGCAGACGAGGGTTACAGGGGTTGAACCGCCACTCCACAGCGCGAAATCGAATGTCATCCGGCAGATGACCGAGACCACCACATTGACGATCTCAGATGGCACCCCTGTGAGTTCCAGAATAGCGATGGGTTTGTCATTTACGGGTACGCGGAACAGTCTCCCCACAATCTCGGCCATATGGTCCTGAACCGTAAGGCTGCCGAACATGAAGGCGTAGCGCGGGTCGCCGGAAATGGCTTCGAGACGAGTCTTGAGCTGGCGGTAAGGGGCCAAGTCTCCACGATTCTCCAGGCGTCCCATTCTTTCGTCAATAATGGCGATTACGTCGGATATGCGATAGGGAACCGGAGTATCGACGGTGTAGGTCCGAGCCTGGGATGGCATGGCGCCACGCTTTAGAAGAGCGGCATTTTCGCGCCCTCTGTTGCTGGCATAGCGCCATTTTGCGATCGGGATGAGTTCGGCAAGTATTTCAACCGCGGCAATCTTTCCCATGACATCGCCAATGGCAACCTCGACCATCTCCTCGAATGTGAGAAGCCAGAAGGGAAGCTGAAGGTCGCTTGGGGTAATCACTTCCGCCCTGTCGCCGAAACAGCGGGCATATTCGTTGTGTGGATCGAGAAGCAGGATGTGCGCCCGCTCGTTCTGGTCCAGAATTGCACGCAGCAGCACCGCCACGCCGCAGGACTTGCCGGTACCGGTACTGCCCAGAATCGCACAATGTTTGCCGAAAAGCTCATCCACCTGGATCATCGCCGGGATCGACCGGTCCTGTATTAGTGTACCGATCGATACTGCCTGCGTGTCGTTCCAGAGATAGGCCCGCCTGAGTTCGTCTGCCGTTGCTACATCCACCATGTCGCCAAGCGAGGGATAGCCGGAGACACCGCGCAGAAAGCTGCCGATACTTCCATCTTCCTTCTTGATGAGCTGGCCAATGAGTTCAAGTTCGGCGACCCGGATTTCCGACTCGCCCTCACGCTGCGAGGGGATCGGGATGCTGAGGGCGGACACAAGCCCGAGCAGAATCGATGCCGGCGTGTCGATCTTCAGGATTGCACCCAGTTCCGCGCGTTTTCCCTCCTGGCCACCGCGCGCCTGGTCGAGCATCACCACAGCCTGAGAGCCGGTCACCGAAACGACGTGGCCGATCGAGGAGTGTTCGCTGACATTCTTTATTGTCGCGGCTGTAGAAAATTCAGCAGACATGACAGGCCTCCGGAGTATCGTGCGGGGCACGGTCGGCATCGGCATGCCTGAAAAGCATGATTACGTCGGTTCCCTCGTTCTTCTCGCTGCGGATCATGAAAGATCCACCTTGCCGCTCCGTGAGGGCCTTTGCGATTGGCAGACCGAGGCCGGTCCCCTCATGCTGGCGATTGAGACGGGTATCGATCTGTCCGAATTCGGTAAGCGCAATCGTGACCTCGTCATCGCTCATACCGACACCCGTGTCGGATATACACACCATGATGCTGCTTTCGGGGCCTTGCTTTGCTGTCACAACAATGGTGCCGCCCTCAGGCGTGAAGCTGAAGGCATTGGCGGTCAACCGCATCACAATGTCCTTGAGAAATTTGTGATCCGCGTCAATGGCGGGAAGGTCCGGGTCGATCTGTGAAATGAACCGGTGTCCGGATTCCGCTGCATGCGCGGTCGCCCACTTTGTGCAATGCCCAAGTATTTCATCGACATACACATCATCCAGATGCACATCGAGCTGTCCCGACTGAAGCTTCGACATTGTGATGACATCATTCACGATGGACAGCAGCTCTTCGGCGGATTGGGAAATAAGGGTGGCATATTCGACCACCTGGCCCGGTTGGAGTGCCGAAGTTTCCGCCGTCTTGAGAAGATTTGAAAAGCCGAGCATGGCGTTGAGGGGTGTCCGCAATTCGTGGCTGATATTGGCGATGAATTCCGATTTCACCCGGTTCGCGAGTTCTGCCTCAACACGTGAAGCCCGTTCCGCCAGCTGGGTTCGGTGGCGCAGTACCGCATCGCCCAATCGCATGGAATATTGGGCAAGCAAGGACCCGACAGCACCCGACTTTGGCGCAATTGCGCCGGAGATCGTCCGGTCGACGTCGGCAGTCCGGGAATTGAGCGCTCTGGCCATTCCCGAATTGTCTGTGATTAGGGTTCACGGAGTGTAAATCCTCACGGCAATTGTGGCGTTTCCTCAGTTATAAGTTGCAACTGTGCCACAACAAAAAACAGCGCAACCAGTATGGATGCGCTGTCGAATGTTCTGAATTGCTGCCAGATGTCTGGCGCGCGACCCGTCTATTTGAGCGGGTGGTGATAGGACGGCATCGGGGCCGGCCTGCTATACCGCATCGCCGGCGCGTGCGGCACAGGCTGTGGCACATGTTGCACAGACTGGTGATAGGCAACGGCATGACCCGTATGCTGTGCCGGAACCCAATGTGATGTACCAGGGCTGACAAGAACCTGCTTGGCGACGGTCTCGTAAACTGCCGGTTGGCAGACTTGTCGAACGGTTCCGGGATGCACCATGACCTTCTGGTGGACAACGCCCTTGACGGCGGGTCGTGTCTCGACCCAGTTCTGCCTCGGCTCCACCATGACACGCTTGGTCCGGGTGCGGTATTTTGCCGGTGTCGTCACCGCGCACTTATACTCACCATGGCAACGGCTGCGCTTCCAACGCGTGCGTGCGGGGCGGACCTGCTTTACGACCTTGACGCGACCATATACTGCGGGCTTTGAGTGCACGACCTGATAGGAAGGCCGCACAACCACTTCATGTGCCTGAACCCCGTAAGTAGGCGGAGTGGACACTTGTGAGCAGCTTGATGGCCGCACCATAACTCTGGTCATTACAGTTCTGTAAACAGGCGGCGTCGAAACCTTTTTGTAGCAGGTTACAATCTTGCCACCGCGATGATACCGGCCGAAAGCATCTGCTTCGACGCTGGCCATACCGACGAATGCGGCCGCGGCGCCACAAATCGCTAACGAACGGAATAACATTCAAAATACTCCCACACTGATACGCATACCTAAACCGTGCCGAAGTGGCGCGATCGACCCAACGATGCAAACTCAGCAAATACCACGCCAATGTTAAATTAGGTTGAACCGGACCCATCACGAGCAGCATTCGATTAACCATAACGGCGCGGATAAAGAGGTGACAAAGAGCCATATCTAGAGCGGTCGGGTCGGTTTGGCCTTGCATCAGAAGGCCAAGCGATCATAAATCGCAATTCAGTAAGCATGCGGCAGGGAGGATGACGAAATGACAGCACTGGAGGCCAGGCGCCCGGTGGGTTTTTCAAGGCTTGCGGGCCTTGCACTAATTGTCTTGCTTGGATTTGCGCTGTCAGGCTGCGGCATAAACAACATTCCCACCTTCGATGAGAAGGCCAAAGCCACGTGGAGCGAGGTTCTGAACCAGTATCAGCGCCGCGCCGATCTCATTCCAAATCTGGTCGAGACGGTGAAGGGTTTCGCGGAGCAGGAACGCAAGGTTCTGACCGAGGTCGTGGAAGCGCGTGCCAAGGCGACGCAAACCAAACTTCCAAGTGATGTTCTAACCAATCCGGAGGCGTTCAAGAAATTCCAGGAGGCGCAAAGCCAACTCTCCGGTGCTCTCGGGCGGCTTCTGGTGGTCGTTGAGCGCTACCCTGACATCAAGTCCAATCAGAACTTCCTGACGCTTCAGTCGCAACTCGAAGGTACGGAGAACCGTATCGCCATAGCCCGGCGCGACTACATTGATGCGGTCCGGGTGTATAATACCGAGCTGCGCACCATACCGGGGCGCTGGTGGAAGGCGCTGCTCTATCCCGGCTCACAACCGTTGGAAACATTCACTGTCGAGCCTGAAAAGACCGAAACCCCCAAGGTGAAATTCTAAGCTGATGGCGACCGGGGCCGCATCGGCCATTGCTGCTCTTGCCGACGTGCGTATGGGGTTCACGCGCATTGTCTTCGCAATTCTTCTAGCTTGCGTTTTTCTGGTTCAGCCCGCGCGCGCGGCCGATCCAGACTACCCGACGCTTACCGGACGCGTCGTCGATGGTGCCAACCTCCTGGACGCCGACCAGATCCGGAAGCTGGAAATTGATCTTGAAGCGCTTGAGCAAAAGTCAACTGATCAGCTCGTAGTCGTAACCCTGCCGTCGCTGCAGGGATTTGAGATCGAGGAGTTTGGCTACAAGCTCGGCCGTCACTGGGCCATTGGCCAGAAGGGTAAGAATAATGGCGTCCTTCTGATTGTCGCGCCAAACGAGCGAAGGATGCGCATAGAGGTGGGTCGAGGGCTCGAGCCTCTGCTGACTGACGCTCTCACCAAAATCATTATCGAAAATGCAATAAGGCCACGATTCAAGCAGGGCGATTTCCCCGGCGGGATCAAAGCAGGCGTGCGCGACATAACTGCAGTGCTTACCGGCGACGCGGAAGAGCTGAAACTCCGCGCTCGCCAGCAGGAGCAGGGCAGCGACTTTGATCGTCTGATT
>DEIT01000201.1:4897-5953 GCA_002352635.1 Hyphomicrobiaceae bacterium UBA2767
CAGTTCGGCTGGCAAGGGGTCTGGCAAGAAAAAGGGTTCAAGTGGTTGGACCTGGGGTTCGGGCGGATCGTCCGGCGGTGGTGGATTTTCCGGCGGTGGTGGTAGTTTCGGCGGCGGCGGATCATCCGGGGGCTGGTAAGACATGGAATTCGTTTCAACCAGGGATCAGATCCGTATCAGCGAGGCCATTGCAACGGCTGAGAAAAAAACGAGCGGTGAAATCGTCGCTGTCGTTGCTGCTTCCAGCGACCACTACATCTTTGTCCCGTTGTTGTGGGCGGCGCTCGCCGCGCTTGCTACACCGGCTGCGTTGTTTTTTTTCAGCAATTTTGCGTCGGAGCACATCTATATGGCTCAGCTCGCGGTTTTTGCCGTACTTGCTGTTACGTCGCAATGGTGGCCGATACGCATCGCACTGGTACCTAGGTCAGTGAAACGTGCGCGTGCCCACCGTCACGCCATGGAGCAGTTCCTCGCGCAGAACCTTCACACGACAAAGGGCCGTACCGGCGTGCTCATTTTTGTCTCAGCTGCAGAACGGTTTGCGGAAATTATTGCCGATGAGGGCATTTATAACAAAGTACCGCCCGAAACCTGGGACCGGATCGTGCAAGAGCTGACCAATAACATCGTGCGAAGACAGGTATCGAAAGGGTTTGTCTCGGCCATTCAAATGTCCGCGGAGGTTCTGGCCGAACATTTTCCTCCCGGTTCAGCTAACCACAACGAGCTTCCAAATCACCTCATTGTGCTTGAGTAGCGGCTTAGACCAAAGCCAAGTGGAAAGCGCATGCCTTATTCTCTAAGCAAGTGAGGAAGCCAACGGTTTTGGAGTATATTGATGACCGCAAACGGAGTCCGGGCAGCTGCTCTAGCGCTCGCTTTCTTGCTCACCGGGTGCCTTGGACCGGATACCCCTGAAGAGCAACTTGAATCTATCGAGGCATTACAGGCCAAGAAACTGCCGATGACGGATGAGCAGAAGGCTCTTTTCTCCAAACATCTGGAGAATGGCCGTAAAGCGTTGGCAGCCGGCAACAAGGAGGAGGCGGGAAA
>DEIT01000201.1:6017-12534 GCA_002352635.1 Hyphomicrobiaceae bacterium UBA2767
GTTACCTGAGCGATTGTCTCAATGCGTGAAGGCGCGGGATTTTCCCTTGTCATCGCTCGCGCAGCGGGTCACTCTCCGACACTTGAAAAGTGATTTGTGTCACATTGGCGCGTCACGACATGCGTCTGGTCAGCACCGGTGTGTTTCAGCTGTCACAACCAAGGGGGGGCGCGGAACCGTGGCGAAGGCGGCGCAGAAAAAAGAAAAACCTTATACGAAATCGGTAATCAAGCAGCTCGGCAGCAACGGTGGCGGTAAAGGACTAAAGACCTTCGCCGAAGCGGTTCTGCGCGGCGCACACGAGGATGATTTCGACGGCATTGCGGCGGATACCGTAGCGCGGGTTATTCGCTCGAGCTGGGAATTCATAGCTAGCCGTTCAGCGAAGCAGAACAATCTGCGGGTCTACAATCCGGGGACCGAATACACCGGCCTCGGCGATACCACGATCATCGAAATCCTGAATGCCGACATGCCGTTCCTCGTCGATTCTGTGATGGGCGAAATTCAGGAACGCGGCCTGCGAGTGCAACTTGTTCTCCACCCCATTCTGCGCGTGACGCGCGACAAAAAGGATCGCTTGCAGAGCGTTTCAGGGCCGAGTGACAGCGCGCCGGAAAACGCGGAAAAAGAAAGCTACATTCAGGTTCATATTGCACGCATTGGCGAAAAGGCCGAGCGCAATGAACTGGCCCAAGCTCTCCAGAAGATCGTGGACGATGTCAGCGTCGTCGTCGTCGACTGGCGGCAGATGCTGGAGCGGCTCGACCGGGCGGTTGCCGCCTACACCACGGCCCCACCCTCAGTTCCGGTTTCAGATCTGGCGGAGTCGATCCAGTTTCTGAAATGGCTGCTGGACAACAATTTCACATTTCTCGGCATGCGCACCTTTTCTTTCGTGGGAGGAAAAAAGAAAGGAACACTCAAGACAGTTTCCGGTTCAGGTCTCGGTATCCTGCGCGACCCGAATGTCTTTGTGTTGCGGCGTGGCAGAGAGGCCATGAACATGACGCCGGAAATTCGCAGTTTCTTCCTTGCGCCCGCACCGCTGATCGTGACCAAGGCGAATGTGCGCTCGACCGTTCATCGTCGCGCATACATGGATTACATCGGCGTCAAGATCTATGGCGACAAGGGGGAGATTTCCGGCGAACTTCGGATCATCGGCCTCTTCACATCGACGGCCTACACGCGGTCGACGCGGAACATCCCGTTCTTAAGGCAAAAGGTTGAAGTGGTTCTCAACCGGTCCGGTTTTCCCGCAAACAGCCACAATGGCAAGGCCCTGCTCAATGTCCTGGAGACGTTTCCTCGTGATGAGCTATTCCAGATTGGGGTTGATGATCTGTTCGAAGCCGCCGTCGGGATCCAGTCGCTTGAGCTAAAACCCCGTGCACGCGCCTTCGCTCGGCCGGATGAATTCGACCGGTTCGTTTCCGTGATCGTGTTTGCGCCGCGTGACCGTTTTTCAACAAATGTACGCGTCCGCATAGGGGAGTTTCTGGCCGATGCCTACCGCGGCCGGGTTTCGGCCTACTATCCCTTCTTCCCGGAGGGTCCCCTGGTCAGGATTCACTTCATTATCGGTCGTTCCGAGGGCAAAACGCCTGTGCTGTCCCGGACGTTTCTCGACAAGAATATCGAGGATATCGTCCGCACATGGGAAGACGAGTTAAGCGATGCTTTAGTTGCCGGTGGCGGTGGAATCGGCACAGCGCTCGCCCGAAAATATCAGGGCGCATTTGGCAGGGCCTATCAGTCTACCTTCACAACCGAAAGAGCTGTGCAGGATATCAGCCAGTTTGAAGCGCTTGATGAAGAAAATCCGGTTGCCGTCGACTTTTACAGAGATGAGTCTGACCGGCCCGAACGCGTACGTGTTTCGCTCTTCCACCTGAAGGGAGCTATTCCGCTGAGTCGTCGGGTGCCGGTTCTGGAGAATATGGGCTTTTCGGTTATTGATGAGCGCTCCTACAGGATCAGCCCGGCCGGCGCGGGTGATGCGCCATTGTCGCTGCATGACATGGTGCTTGAACATCCGGCGAGCCAGGCCATTGAGCTCAAGGAGTGCGATGCCCGCATCGAAGCCTGCTTCCTTGCTGTCTGGCAGGGACTTACCGGATCCGACGGGTTCAACAAGCTGGTGTTGAGTGCTGGTCTCGACTGGCGCGAAGCCGCCGTCATCAGAGCTTATGGGTCATATCTGCGCCAGATTGGTGCGCCGTTCGGCCAGGCGTATCTGGCGGAAACCATGTTGCGCCATGCAGACATGACCCGGAAACTGGTGCGTATGTTCCGCACGTTGTTCGACCCGGCGAGCGGGAAGACGGCAGAAAAGCGAAAGGCGGCTGTCAGGACCATAACGACGGCCATACATGCAGCGCTTGAGGATGTTCCAAGCCTGGATGAAGACCGGATCATTCGTCACTATCTCAATCTCATACAGTCGACCCTGCGTACCAATTTTTATCAGAAAGAGTCTGGCGGGCGTCCCTACGCTGCTATTTCCTTCAAGTTCGACAGCGCCAATGTTGATGGGGCACCGGAGCCCCGGCCATTTGCTGAAATTTTCGTTTTTTCGCCGGAAGTCGAGGGCATTCATCTCCGTGGCGGGCGTATCGCGCGGGGCGGCTTAAGATGGTCAGATCGGGCGCAGGATTTCCGCACCGAGGTTCTGGGTCTTGCAAAGGCGCAGCAGGTCAAGAATGTCGTAATCGTTCCGACCGGCTCGAAGGGTGGGTTCGTCCCGAAATACCTTGCGCAAGCGAGCGGCCGTGACGAGTTTATGGCGACTGGTGTCTCTGCCTATCGGGAGTTTATTGTCAACCTGCTGCGGCTTACTGACAATCTCGCAGGCGCAAAAGTGATTCCGCCGGAAGATACGGTGCGATACGACGGCGACGATCCCTATCTTGTGGTCGCGGCCGACAAGGGAACCGCTACGTTTTCCGACTTTGCAAACGAACTCTCGGTCGGGCACTCGTTTTGGCTGGGAGATGCTTTTGCCTCAGGCGGATCCGCCGGATACGACCACAAAAAGATGGCTATTACCGCGCGCGGCGGCTGGGAGGCGGTTAAACGCCATTTCCGGGAAATGGACTGGGACATACAAAGCGAACCCTTCCGCGTCATCGGGGTTGGCGACATGTCGGGCGACGTATTTGGCAACGGCATGCTGCTTTCAAAAAAGACAAAGGTTGTCGCCGCTTTCGATCATCGCGATATCTTCATTGATCCCGACCCCGATCCCGAGAAGAGCTGGAAGGAACGGAAACGGCTTTTCGAAATGGGTCGGTCGAGTTGGCAGGACTACGCCACCAAGATAATCAGCAGTGGCGGCGGTGTTTTCAGCCGCATGTCCAAATCAATCAAACTGACACCGCAAATCAAGAAGCTCACCGGACTTGATGTGGGTGAGGTTACACCGAACCAGTTGATACGGGCGCTGCTTAAATCGGAGTTTGATCTGCTGTGGTTCGGGGGAATCGGAACTTATGTCGGCGGTGAAAACGAGAGCACCGAGCAGATTGGCGACCGCGCAAGCGATGCCATCCGCGTCAAGGCCAGCGAACTGAACGTCAAGGTAATCGGCGAAGGTGCCAATCTTGGCATGACGCAGGATGCGCGCATCGAGTTCGCATTGCGCGGCGGCCGCGTCAACACAGACGCGATCGACAACTCCGCCGGCGTCAATTCGTCCGATCTGGAAGTAAACATCAAAATCGCATTCGGTGCGGCTATGGCTGCGGGCAAGGTCACGTTGCCAGAGCGCAACAAGGTCCTCGTGAAGATGACTGAGGAAGTGGCCGCTGCGTGTCTCGAAAACAACTATCTGCAAACCCTTGCAATCAGTCTGGGTCAGCGCCGGGGCCTTGCCGACCTTGGATTCCAGCAGCGGCTCATGCGGGAACTGGAGAGCACCGGCCAGCTCGATCGTGAAATCGAATTTCTTCCCACAGACTTGGAAATATTCGAGCGCCAGCAGGGTGGGCAGGGATTGACGCGGCCAGAACTTGCCGTGCTTCTCGCTTATGCGAAGATTGAATTATACAATGAGCTTGTTGAATCGAGCGTTCCCAATGACCCGTACTTTGAGCAGGAGCTCGAGGAGTACTTCCCCAAAACGCTTCTAAAGAGCTTTCCTGAAGATATAGCATCTCATCGGCTAAGACGTGAGATCATTGCGACACGAATGTCTAACGCCATTATCAATCGCGGTGGCTCGACAATGTCGTTGCGGTTGAAGGAGGAAACCGGCCGTCCGGTTGCGGACGTTGTTCTTGCGTTCACCGCCGCGCGGGCGGTATTCGGGCTTGAAGAGCTGTTCGCCGAAATAGATCTGCTGGACAACAAAATTGCCGGCGCATGCCAGCTCGATCTCTATTTGCGAGTTCAGGACCTTGTACGCACACAGTCGGCGTGGTTCCTGCGCCACATTTCGCTTTCGGGGGATTTGACTGGAGCGATCAACATTTACCGCGCGGGTCTCAAAGAAATGAAAGGCGCGCTCAAATCCATACTTTCGGAGTCGCAACAAGGTGCACTCAATGCAGACAAGAATGTTCTGACCCAAGCCGGTGTCCCTTCCGGGCTTGCCCGGACGCTTGCGGAGGCGCGGGTTCTGACCGACGGGCCTGATGCGGTTATGGTAGCGCACGCGCTTGGCCGCCCGGTTGTGGAGGTGGCTGGCATCTTGTTCGACGCGACGGCCTTCTTCCGCCTTGATGAGCTCAAGGGCATCGGTGAAAAGCTGTTCGTGACGGACTATTATGATCGTCTTGCCATCAATGCCGCCATGAGTGCGATTTCGAACGCGCAACGTGCTGTTCTGCAGGATGTGGTTCGAACGGGTTCAGGCAATTCCAGAAACTTCCTGACATGGCACGGGGAAAACAAGGAGCAGGCAGTCCGCACACGCAAGTCCGTTGATGAAATCCTCGACAGCGGCGAGCCGAGCCTGTCACGCTTGATGGTTGCCGTCGGTCATTTGCGCGACCTGTCTCCTTCGTGAGTATGAACCAGGCGATATGGTAGCCAGCGCAACGCGCACTCAAAGAACGGCTTGGCGTGGTCTGTTTGGATGGGTCATGTTCGACTGGGCAACCCAGCCATTCTATACGCTTGTGCTGACCTTCCTATTTGCACCCTACTTTGCCGCCACTTTCATCGGAGATGTGACGCGCGGCCAGGAAATCTGGGGCTATACGACGGCTGCCGCCGGCCTGATCGTGGCTTTCATCAGCCCTGTCCTTGGGGCGATCGCTGATGCCTCAGGCAGACGCAAACCGTGGATTGCGGTTTCATCGCTGGCTTTCATTGCGGGTCTGTGTGGCCTTTGGTTCGCCGTGCCGGGTGGCGGCAACCTGGTGCCGGTCTTGTGCGCCGTTATCATCGCCACCGTAGCAGTCGAATTTACGACCGTATTCACCAATTCAATGATGCCGTCTCTTGTGCCTCCGAACCAGCTCGGGCGCCTTAGCGGCATCGGTTGGGCAACTGGGTATGTCGGGGGCATCCTGTCGCTTATGATCGCCACCGGGCTGATCGTTACCGATGGCGAGACAGGAAAGACCATGCTGGGACTTCGCCCAATTGTGCCGCTTGACAGCTTGACCCACGAGGGCGAACGGCTGATCGGACCATTCTCAGCACTATGGTATGTGGTTTTCGCTCTGCCTCTTTTTCTCTTCACGCCGGACCGCGCGCGTCATGGTGGCAAGAAAAGCAAAAGTGCGCTTGTCCGCGAGGGGTTGGCGGAACTCAAAGACACACTGGCAAATGTCCGTCACTATGAGAACATCGTGCGTTTTCTTGCCTCTCGGATGCTCTTTGCAGATGGCCTTGGGGCAATATTCGCCTTCGGTGGGGTTTACGCAGCGGGCCAGTTCGGATGGACCGCGACCGAACTTGGTCTGTTCGGCATAATCTTGTCCGTATCAGCTGGGATCGGGGCAGCGCTAGGCGGAAACCTTGATGATAAATTCGGAGCACGCCCAGTTATCATTGGCGGGTTGATCATTCTCTTGATGGGGTGTGCCGGCGTTCTCTCGGTCGACAAGACGCATATTTTCTATTGGGTTGAGGTCCCACCTGCTGCACCGGGCGGCGGGCTCCTCACCGGCCTTGGCGAGCGGATTTACGTTCTTTTTGCTGCCGTGATCGGACTCGTAGCCGGGCCGGTTCAGGCATCAAGCCGTTCGCTTCTCGCGCGTATTTCACCACCGGAAATGGCGACGAAATTCTTTGGCCTCTTCGCCTTTTCGGGCAAAGTCACCTCTTTTGCGGCGCCACTTACCGTTGGTCTCGTCACCGGGATAACAGGGAGTACGCGGCTCGGCATTGCATCGATTTCCCTATTTCTGCTGCTGGGGTTGGCCCTGCTTCTGACTGTGCGGGAGACGCGTGAGGCGAATTAGTGCCGGAAGTGACGCATCCCGGTAAACACCATGGCAACGCCCGCCTCATCGGCAGCGGCAATTACCTCATCGTCTCGCATGGAGCCACCTGGTTGAATGAC
>DEIT01000201.1:12563-15835 GCA_002352635.1 Hyphomicrobiaceae bacterium UBA2767
TCAGAAGCAACAACAGAACCCTTGGCGAGCGACTGCGGCAAACCAGCTTCCCTGGAGGAATCTTCCGCCTTCCAGGCGGCAATTCGCGCGGAATCGATCCGGCTCATCTGTCCCGCACCAATGCCGACGGTCGCGCCGTCCTTTGCGTAGATGATGGCATTCGATTTGACGTGTTTGCAGACGGTGAACGCAAACAGGAGATCGGACAGCTCCTGGTCCGTCGGCGCGCGCTTTGTCACTGGTTTGAGATCAAGCGTGCCCGCGCAACCATTGTCGCGTGCCTGAGCCAGGAATCCTCCTGACAACATCTTCAGTACTAGTCCCTCAGCACCCGGATCAGGAAGGTTTCCAGCGAGAAGGACACGCAGGTTTTTCTTCTTCGCAAGAACAGCCAAAGCCTCGTCACTTGCGTCAGGCGCAATGATAACTTCAGTAAAGATTTGCGAGATTGCCTCCGCGGCAGTTTCGTCCAGCGTGCGGTTCAGTGCGATGATACCGCCGAACGCGCTCGTCTGGTCGCAACGCAATGCCAGCGCATACGCTTCTGCAATTGTGGACGACACTGCAACGCCGCACGGGTTCGCATGCTTGATTATGGCGACTGCGGCAGCCTCATTGGGATCAAATTCCGCTACCAGCTCATAGGCCGCATCTGTGTCATTCAGATTGTTATAGCTGAGTTCTTTGCCCTGCACTTGCCGTGCGGTTGCGACACCGGGTCTGCTGTCTCCGGATGTATAGAACGCAGCCCACTGATGCGGGTTTTCGCCATATCGCAGGGTCTGGGCGAGTTGACCGGAAAAAGCGCGTGTATCGGGCGTATCGTCGCCAAGCTGCGCCGCAAACCAGGATGAGATTGCCGCATCATATGCCGCGGTGCGCGCGTAAGCCTTGGCGGCAAAGCTTCGGCGAACGTCTGCGCCAAGCGCGCCCTGCTTGCTCTCCAGCTCACTGAGCAGCTTGTCATAGTCAGCCGGATCAACGACGACTGAAACTCCTGCATGGTTCTTCGCCGCCGCGCGTATCATGGCAGGGCCACCGATGTCGATATTCTCGATGCAGGTATCGAAATCTGCACCGGATGCGGCAGTTTCCTCGAACGGATAAAGGTTCACGACCAACAGGTCGATGTTGGCAATAGCATGCTCGGTCTGGGCGCTCGCATGATCGGCATTGCCACGCACGGCAAGCAGCCCACCATGCACTTTCGGGTGCAGCGTTTTCAGCCGGCCATCCATCATTTCAGGAAATCCCGTAATCTCGGAGACGTCCTTAACACCAAGCCCTTCATCGCGAAGCAGGGCCGCGGTTCCGCCTGTCGAGATCAGCTCAATGCCGAGGCCGTCGAGTTTTCGTGCGAGATCGCCGACACCGGATTTGTCCGAGACGGAGATCAGCGCTCGTTCGATTTTTACGTCTTTGCCGCTCATTCCGGCCCCCTGCATCTTCTGATTGACGCCCCGTTAGCACGAAAGCGCGGTGCGAGGAATATGGCAAATCGCGGAAATCTTCCGGTTCATGACGTGCCCCTTAATTGCCGAGCGGCAGGCCACTTGTCTCAACGCTGGACTCTTCTTTTTCCGACTTGCTGTCAGACGGCGGTATTGTGCGTTCCAGTTCCCAGTTTGCGGTGACGTCGCTCGCACTTCCCATAATCCCGTGGATGACGATCTGTGATGTTCTTCGCGGACCTTTGACATCTGCGAGGAA
This sequence comes from Hyphomicrobiaceae bacterium UBA2767, assembly GCA_002352635.1. GTDB lineage: Bacteria > Pseudomonadota > Alphaproteobacteria > Rhizobiales > Methyloligellaceae > UBA2767. The sequence continues at coordinate 14,274 of DEIT01000201.1, forward strand.
TACGCTTTCTTCAAGCGTCAGCAGGCCTTCCTTCAATGTCAGTGTCCATCCGTCACGGTCGGGCAAACTTATAAGAGCGGTTCTCCGATCTTGGGAGAGTTCAGCACGCGCCAGGGGGTGAAGATGGAACCGGATTGCAAATTCTCCGCTGTTTTCGCGTGCCGCACCCTTTAGTCCGTGGGGCGCAATGAGCTGATCGGTTCCTGAAAGCAGGTCACCGGTTGCTGAGAGCCGCAGCCGGCGAATATGTGTCATGCCATATCTTGAGTAGTATCCATCGTGGGATGCCCTCAACTCAGCCTCGCCTTCCTGATTGGTCAACTCGGCCTGAACATTTACGGGACCGGAGAGCGTGGCGCTTTCACCGCCTTCAGCCGGGGATAAACCACCTACAAATTGAGATGAAGAAGTATCGCCAACAACCAGGGTTGAGTGTGCTGCGGTTGCTCGGGCGACCATGCGCCACTCCCATTCCTCACGTGATGTTACGCCACAATTGACGATCAAGGGGTAGCTGCCGGAATGCATTTCAAATGACAGGCATCCTGCATGTGCCTCCCCACCAAGCGCCCCTGGTGGCGGGCGCCCGACATCGGCGATGACGACACTGCGCCCCGACTGAAGTCTACAATAACCGGACTTATCTGCATGCATCACCGGCTTGCCGTGGGTTTCGTCATGCACGATGAGCGCGGCGAGAGATTCCATGGGTGTCGGCCCCATGCCATTGAATCTCGCGAAGCCTTCATGCCCGAGCCTGAAAAAGCGGAGCATTGGCATCATCCGCTCAACAGCACTCAGCAATTCCACAGGCGGGTTCTGGTCGCGTGCGATGAAGCATTGGCGCAGAGGAAGAAGGTCAAGCAAAAGTTCGATCAAACTGTTCGGGTTGCGGCTGATATGGCCGCCATCGGTGAGCACCTGACGTTTCAGTTCTTCGGCAAGAACTTTAGGACGCGCGAGCGCGGATGGCTGTTTTTCGTCAACGCAAAGCCCGGCGAAAGAGAGCGCAATGAGTGCTGTTAGCCGCGGAAGACCATCCGGCGCATCGTTGTAAGATGAACGCAGATAACGGATTTGCAGAGCCAGACTACGCATCACCTGGTCATAAAAAGTCTCATCTGCTCCTTCGACGAAGAGGCCCGAATGGGACAGCCATGAAATGATGCGCCGCGCATTTATTTCCGGATCCCATGGGAGCCCGCGTGGCTCGCCATGAAGTGCAACCCAATCTCCGACAAGGGCGCGGGCATGTTCGCGGGATATTTCATCGCGAGCCGCCGCGAGGTGCCGCAGCCAGCCGAAACCATGTAGCTCACGCTCCCAGGCAACACTGGGCGGCGGGACGGCGAAAGGGCTTTCCGTGTCGAGAAGTGCGACGGCGCCCGCCAGTCCAAAGTGCCCGTGATAAATCTCGCTGGCAAAACTCGGGTCACCGGTGCGCAAATCCTGCGGCATCAACAAAAGCTGATCGATTGGCTCGCCGTAGTAGCGCCAGCGCAGCAGCCTCGAACGCAATAGTCCACGCCACGCCGAACGCCCGGCGCGGCTCACGGCTGATG
>DEIT01000201.1:15900-17697 GCA_002352635.1 Hyphomicrobiaceae bacterium UBA2767
CCGGTGCAATTCGAACTCAGGCCAACTTCCGGTTCGTGAAAAGATACACTGGCCGTATTGTTGAGCGAGCAATCGTCATGATCAAGTCAACAGCCGCATTCTGCCTCACCCGTCGCCGCATCAAAACCTGATCCTGGCGGCGAAGAACCCATCAATGCCGGTCAATTCTCCCACGCGGGGCTCCAGGTCGTAGGGCAGGGTTCTCAAGAAACCTTCATCGGTAACCCAACTGTTGTGCCCGCCAACTTCCTTCGGATCAACGGATTCAACGTGTGCATTTGACACACATTTGAGCAGTCCAGCAATCTGTGCCTCCCCTTCCTCCTTCTCAAGAGAGCAAGTGCAATAGACCAGCGTGCCGCCGGGCCGCAACAGTGTCACAGCATTGCCAAGGAGACGCGTCTGCAATTTTGTCAATTCCTCAAGGTCCTTCGCGCTCTTGAGACGCGCGATGTCCGGATGCCTTCTGATTGTGCCGGTTCCCGTGCACGGCGCGTCGAGCAGGACGGCATCAAATTTCTCATTTGGCTTCCACCGAGCCGCATCCGCCGAAACGGTTTCCACTTGAAGCCCGAGGCGGTCCATATTTTCACGCACGCGCTCAAGCCGCCTGTCGGAAATGTCGACTGCGGTCACATGGGCGCCGGCAAATGCGAGTTGCGCGCTCTTGCCGCCCGGTGCCGCACACAGATCGGCGATGGTCTTTCCGCGGACATCGCCGAACAGCCGCACGGGAAGGGCAGCGCCCGCGTCCTGAACCCACCAATCCCCGTTGGAGAAACCTTCCAAGTTGCCAATCTGGCCCGATTGGGTGAGGCGTACGGTCCCGGTGTCCAATACGATACCGTTCAATTTCTCAGCCCACCTTTCCGGGTCCTTCTTGACGGTGAGATCAAGGGTGGCGCCATGCACATGCGCCTGCCCAACGCGGCGAGCGGTTTCTTCGCCATACGCCGTGACCCAGCGTTTCCACAACCAGCCAGGTGTGTTGATCCGCCCGGGCTCCTGAGATGCGACGATTTCCGGCCCCTGTTCACTGACACGCCGCAGCACGGCATTGGCAAGTTTGCCAAAATGGCGTGCATTGCGGTCCTGCTTGCATTGGGTTACGGCGAGGTCGATTGCGGCGTGGGCGGGCGTGTCGAGAAACAGAAGTTGGCAGGTGGCTGCTCGCAGTATCTCGCGCAACGGACCCGAACGCTTGGGTGGTTTCTTATCGAGAAATTGGTCCAGCACTGCATCGATCTGGCCCAGCCGCCGAAGCGTTGTCGATGTAATTGCTCGAGCGAGCCCCCGGTCGCGCTCCGCCAGGTTTGCCATTTCTCTCGCCGCGCGCGAGTTGATGAGCGCATCGTCGAGCGGCATTCGGTCCGTCAATACGTTGGAGAGCAGATTAACGGCCGCCTGCCGTGCGGGCAGACCGACATTGTAGTCACGTGCTTTGCGATTGGTCTGATCGGTCGCGCGGCCAGTGGCAGGTGGGTTGTTGCGCGCCAAACGCTTCTAGCCCCAGGGGCCGCGGCTGACAGGGACCGCAGTTGGCCGTTCCCAGCTCGCGGGTCGTTGCGTTACCTGACCCCATTCACGGGCCAGCTCGTGCAGCCGCGCCACACGGTTTGCCGTGTTCGGATGGGTTGAGAAGAGTTTATCCATAGGTTCGCCGGACAGCGGATTGATGATGAACATGTGCGCCGTCGCCTTGTTGCGTTCCGCAGCTTCGTTGTGAACATGCGCAACACTATTGGAGATCTTTTCCAGTGCTGAGGCAAGCCACAAGGGCTGGCGGCAGATTTCAGC
>DEIT01000238.1:0-621 GCA_002352635.1 Hyphomicrobiaceae bacterium UBA2767
CGACGGACCAATTGGTGCCGTCGTTCATGGGCTCGACTCATCGAAGCCGCTCAGTGATGAAGAATTCCGGACCATGCAGGACGCCATGTGTGAGCATGTGGCGATAGTCGCGCCGGAGCTGGAAGAGAACGTACCGTGGCTGCGCGATTTCGGCACCCGGTTTGGCCCCCTGGTCCCGCACGTGCTCGACCAGTATCACCACCCGGATGGGTTCGAGGTTTCAATTATCGCCCGCAATACCGGGACGAAGGAATCCCGTGACACGGCGAAGCCGGCCGGCGCCTTCTGGCATTCCGACCTGAGCTACGAGAAAGACCCGTCTGACGCAATTTTCCTTTATTCGACGCAAATACCGGGCAAAGGCGGTGACACGTTGGCGGCTAATATGTACATGGCTTATGACGGTTTGCCGGAAAAGACCAAGCAGCGCATCGAGCCTCTTACCGCCACCCACCGCTGGGGCTGGAACACCGGCGGGGCTGCCCCAACACTCACCAAGGAACAACGCGAAACACACCCCGACGTGGTGCACCCGATTGTACGCAATCACCCTCGAACCGATCGCAAGATCCTTTACGTCAATCCGGGCTACACAATGCGGATCAATGATGTCAGCCAACA
>DEIT01000238.1:707-6905 GCA_002352635.1 Hyphomicrobiaceae bacterium UBA2767
GCCTCGATCCACGCCGCTGTCGATGACTATGACGAGCCGCGACGCATGCTCAGGATGATCGTCGGTAATACGGAGAAACTCGGAAAAGCCGCGTGAGGGTCTTCAATTGGCGGCTTCTGCCGGCTTGGCGATCGCCTCGACGACGTCGTCGAGTGCGACGTAGCCTACTTCGTCGCCGGCGGAGTTTACGACCGTTGCGGATCGCCCCTTTTTTTGAACCAGCTCAACCAGGGCGTCCTCAAGGACGGTATCATCCGCCATGGTCACCTTTGGACGCGCGCCGTTCGTCGGCGACATGATCGCGCCGACCTCGACAACCCGACCACGGTTTATGTTCTTCACGAAATCCTCGACATAAGCGCAGGAGGGCTCCAGCACAATTGATTGCGCATCACCTTGCTGCACCAATTCGCCGTCTCGCAATATGGCAATCCCGTCGCCAAGCTTGAGTGCTTCGTCAAGATCATGGGTGATAAACACGATCGTCTTGTTCAGTTCGGCCTGCAGGTCAAGCAGCATGTCCTGCATGTCGGCACGTATCAACGGATCGAGGGCGCTGAAAGCCTCATCCATCAGCAGAATGTCAGCGTCTGTGGCAAGCGCCCGCGCGAGCCCGACACGTTGCTGCATGCCTCCGGACAGCTGCGAAGGATAATAATCCTCACAACCCGACATCCCGACCCGTGCAATCCAACGCTCCGCAGTTTGACGCGCGTCTTCGTAAAGAATTCCCTGTATGTTCAGCCCGTAGGCGACATTCTCGATGGTCGTGCGGTGGGGCATTAATGCAAAGCGCTGGAAGACCATGGAAATCTCTTTGCGCCGAAGTTCGCGAAGTTCGTTTTCATCGAGGGTCAAGATGTCTCGACCATCGATTTCTATGCTTCCAGCGGTCGGCTCAATGATCCTGTTGAAATGCCGAATGAGCGTCGACTTTCCCGAACCGGACAGCCCCATGATCACGAATATCTTGTTTGTCGGAATTTCAAGATTGATATCGCTCAGGGCCAGAACATGATGGTGTTCGGCCATGAGGCGCTGCTTATCAATTCCGCTGCGAACCAATTCGACCGCGCCAGCAGGGTCAGCTCCGTAAATCTTGTACAAGCCCCTTGCGGAGATTTTGCTTTTGTCACTCATTTGAGATCTGCCGGTGGCTTTGCAGACGCTGACCATAGGCCTGTGTCATCCGATCGAACACAATGGCCAACGCGACGATTGCGAGACCATTGAACAGCCCCAGCGCAAAGTACTGGTTGGTCACCGCCTTAAGCACCGGTTGCCCCAAACCCTTGACACCAATCATCGACGCAATCACCACCATGGCCAGCGCCATCATGATGGTCTGGTTGATTCCCGCCATGATGTTCGGCAGCGCAAGAGGAATTTGGACCCCAAACAGGCGTTGCCAATAGTCCGCACCGAATGAGTCAGCCGCCTCCAGAACTTCCCTGTCGACAAGACGAATGCCCAGATTGGTCAGGCGGATAATCGGCGGGATTGCGTATATCACGACTGCCAGCAGACCTGGAACGCGACCGATCCCAAGCAACATGACCACCGGGATCAGGTAAACGAAACTTGGCATCGTCTGCATGACATCAAGAGCCGGCGTGATGATTGCCTGTAAACGGTCAGAGCGCGCCATGAGAATTCCAACCGGCAATCCAATCACTATGGAGAGGATTGTGCAGACCGTGATCATTGCCATGGTCGACATGGTGTCCTCCCACATTCCGAAATAACCAATTGCGAGGAAAGCGAGCGTCACCCCGGCAACGAGTTTCCAGTTGCGGCTCACAAACCACGCGAGGGCAGCCAGCGCCGCGATGACGAGCCACCAGGGTGAAGCCGTAAACACGTCCTCGAACCAAACAAGGAAGGTCAGCAAGGGCTCGAAAAAGGTTTCGATGCTTTCCCCATAGGCGCGCGAAAAGTCGCGATAACCCACATCGAAGGCCTTCTTCAGCGCTCGCAGTGACTCCTTGTTCATCTCCGGAAACTGAAAAAGCCAACTCGGTTCGGACATTGCCAACCCCCTCAATTGCGAGCCGATACCGTATAAGATCAGGATATTGCCAAAACGTCCCCTGACGAGGCGGCGCGCCTTTTACAGGGCTGCCTTGACCTTCTTCGCGACGTCCGCGGGGACCCATTTCGTCCATAGCGCTTCATGGCTCTTGAGAAATTTCTCGGCGCCCTCTTCCCCGCCTGCCTGGTTTTTGTCCATATAGGCCAGTAACTCATTTACCACCGTGTTGGGCCACGATCGTTTTGATACATACTCGAATGCCTCTGGAGATTTCTTCGCGAAATCACCGGATGTGACGGTCATTACGATTGATTTGGTCCAGTCATTCTTCTTTGGATCCGCACAGTTTCCCTGACCGGTACAACGGTCCCATTCCTTGGAACTGTGGGGAACACCCATGTCCAGTTTGACCATGTCGTACTTGCCGAGAATCGCGGTTGGAGCCCAGTAGTAGCCAAACCAACCCTCCTTGCGATTGTATGCTTTCGCTATAGAGCCATCGAGGCCCGCCGCAGAACCGGTGTCGATGAGATCGAACCCTGCCTTTTCGACGTCGAACGCCTTGTAAAGATTGGAGGTGATGATCTCGCAATTCCACCCGGACGGGCAGTTGTACACAGCGCCGCGCTTCTTGTTTTCCGGGTTCGGGAACAAATCGGGGCGCTTCAGGACAGCCTCCAGCGTCGTCAGTTCGGGATGCTTGTCCACCATGTACTTTGGAACCCACCAGCCTTCTTCTCCACCATCATTGAGAATCTCACCTGCGATCTTGAGTCGTCCTTCCTTGACTGACTTGTTCACAACTTGCCGAACTGAATTCATCCAAATCTCAGGGGCAATGTCCGGTTCCGCCTTCTCAGTCATCGACACAGTTGTCGGCATCGTATCGCCGGGCACGAGCTCAACCTTGCAGCCATATCCGTTCTCGAGAATGAATTTATCGACGTAGGCCGCAAGTTCGGCCGACGCCCAATTCATATCAGCGATCGTGACACGCCCGCATTCAGCGGCATTCGCCACGGGGGAAACCCAGGCCGCCATCAAACCAAAAATGATTCCCGTTACGGATAAGGCTCTTCTAATCATCACATTCCCTCTTTTTCGACTCTGTTTTTGACTGTGTATGCGTGAAACGGTGAACTCGATCGTTCACGAGAGACTCCACGCATCGAGTCAAACGAATATTTCTTGGTATTTCTAATAGTATAAAGGCAGAGATCGATATTGCAACCGGAGTACAAATTCAAAAAATTCGAAAAATATCCAGCTTATATGATTTACTTGTGATTATTATATGTGAATAAATATTTCATACTATATACGAACTCGACATATATATTATCAATTGTTGTATTATATTCAAATTTTTGATCCATAATTGTTATTGAACGTAATCGTTATTATCTTGACGAGAACTTTAAACTTCGAACAAGGCTTGACCGGAGCATTTGCCTTCACCGTGACGTTGCTGGACAAGCGTTTGCCGCGAACCTAGATTCCGCTCAGAATCCTGGCGCAACGAGCGCGCGATTTGCAGACGAAAGAGGCATGAAGCATATGGCGTACTGGCTGTTCAAATCCGAACCCGGAAACTGGTCCTGGGAAGATCATAAAAAGACCGGCAAGAAAGGCCATCCGGTCAAACGGAGCCGCAACTACCAGGCCAACAACAACATGAAGCAGATGGCCAAGGGCGACAAAGGCTTCTTCTATCACTCCGTGAAAGAGAAGCGCGTTGTCGGGCTCGTGGAAGTGGTCAAGGAATTCTACCCCGATGAAACCGATCCGACAGGTCGGTTTGGCGTTGTCGATGTGATCCCCGTTGGCGACATGCCGGACCCGGTCGAACTGAAGGACATCAAGGCGACACCGGCATGCAAGGACATGGTGCTGGTCAACAATTCACGCCTTTCCATCCAACCCGTCAGCGAGAAGGAATGGAAAACCGTCTGCAAGATGGGTGGTTTGATTTAGTCGGGGAGAAACGCAATGGATTTCGCGGGCATCAACTATCTGGCCGTTGTCGTGGCTGCTGTTGCGAGTTTCTTTGTTGGCTGGCCCTGGTATATGACGCTTGGGAAACCGTGGGCACGAGCGGTCGGTTTGGACCCGGACAATCCGCCGAAGCCACAACCTGCACCTTTCATTGTGCTGGGTATCTGCTTGCTGGTGATGGCTTATGTGCTTGCGGGCGTCATCGGGCATCTGGGCGCGGGTCAGGTTACGATACGCAACGGAATTATTTCCGGTCTGTTTGTGTGGGTTGGATTTGTTGTCACTCCCATGGCAGTGAATTACACGTTCCAGGGGCGCAAGTCGGTGCTGACCCTCATCGATGGCGGACATTTTCTGCTCGTGCTGATTGTCATGGGTACAATCATCGGCTGGTTTGGCGCATAGCAAATAGCAAGTGGTGAGGGAATTACCTCTCTGCGCCGTCTCCGACATCCCCGACGGTGGTGCGATAGGCATTGACGCCACAGAGGGTGGTGTAACCGAAGACCTGGTTCTACTCAGACGCGGGTGTGACGTGTTTGCCTATGTGAACCGTTGTCCGCACAAGCGCACGCCGCTCGAAACCTTTCCCGACAAGTTTCTGGACGAGACCGGCGAACTTCTCATCTGTTCAACTCATGGCGCGCGTTTTCGGGTGCGGGACGGATTCTGCGTTAAAGGCCCTTGCGAAGATGCCTCGCTGGAAGCAATTGCCATAAGGATAGAAAACGGAACCGTATTCGTCGACTGACACTCTCATGCTTCATCAGCTTGCGAAAAACGCCTTCGCCTCGCTTGCCAGATTGTCGGCTGCCACATCGATCAGTCTGCGTCCGTGCTCGGCACGAGATTGCGATGGATCAGAGCCTATGCGCCCGTCGGGAAATTGCTCTCGGTAGTGGTGTTTATCCGTGATGACGCCGGTCGGTGCGATTTTGGGATCAAGTTCGCGCGTGTCTTCTTTTTCGGGATATGCCGCAAATGTCACAGACACCTCACCGGCTGTCACGTGACTGCCGCCACCAACGGGATAAAGCTCCGCATCGAGTTTTTCCACGTCAGGCAATTCATACCAGTTGCGCTGCATCATGCGGAACCGTTCGCTGGTGCTATCGAGCGAACGGCGCGCATAGATATCGGCGAAAGCGGTCGCAATGGGTGCGGTGTTTCCGCCATGGCCGTTGATGAAATAGATGCGCGTAAATCCGTGATGCGCGAGAGACAGAACCCAGTCGGAAAGTGCAGCAATCATTGTGGAAGGACGAAGCGTCATGGTCCCCGGAAACGCCATGTGATGTTGCGCCGAGCCTACATTGAATGTCGGCGCGATGAGAATATTTGCGCGCTTGCCTGCTTCCCATGCGATCTCTTCAGCAGCAATCGCATCGGTGCCAACCAGCCCCGTCGGTCCATGTTGTTCCGTTGACCCGATGGGTACGATGACGCCGGTGGACTTTTTCAGATAATCTTCAACTTCCGGCCATGTGGAAACTTGCAGACGCATGGTTACCTCTTGTGATCAATTTTCGAGAACTCTGCCTCAGGAATGGGACAGGAATGATAGCAAACCCGCGTCAAAGCGACACGAGGTTGTGCAAATTTGCGAGTATTCGTGCGCGATGAGCATATACGACGAAAATCGTGCGACGAACGAGTCGCTTGAAGGGCGCTGGCTGCCTCTTCATAATACAATCCAGTAGTGTTCATCGGGGAGGAAATAGCATGACCGAAGGCACGGTTTACGACGTTTCTGACGAATGGAAGAAGCGCGCCCATGTCGATAACGACAAGTATCTGGAGATGTACAACCAATCGGTCGATGACCCCGATGGCTTCTGGAGCGAACACGGGCTTCGCCTGGATTGGATGAAACCCTTCACCAAGGTGAAGAACACCTCCTTCGAATATGACAATGTTTCGATCAAATGGTTCGAAGACGGCACACTGAATGTGTGTGCCAATTGCGTCGACCGCCATCTTGAGACCCGAGGTGACCAGACGGCCATCATCTGGGAGGGCGACGATCCGAATGACGACGCCCACATCACCTACAAGGAACTGCACGAGAAGGTCTGCCGGCTCTCAAACGCCATGAAGGATCTAGGCGTGAAGAAGGGTGACCGGGTAACGATCTACATGCCCATGATCCCCGAGGCGACCTACGCGATGCT